>WRBU01000166.1 GCA_009784355.1 Defluviitaleaceae bacterium | reverse complement strand
AAGGTTTTTTTGGATCTTAATGCGAAGCAGGAGGGGCATTGGTTTTATCGGGAGTTTTTGGATAGGATGGAAGGCGAGGGCGTAAACCACGGGCATTTTACTATTTTTGATAATTTGGCTATTGCCCCTGAGGATTTGCAGGAGGCTTTGGGGAGTTATGACAAGGCAAGTGCTTGGTATAAGCGGGATATTTTGGGGTTGCGGTGCGGCGGGGCTGATAGTATTTATGTTGGTTTTGGGCAGCATTTGATAAAGCCTAGGGGTGAGCTTGCTGCAAAGCCTTTTGTGCGTATGGCTGTTGGGGTGGATGTTGGCGGGCGTGATGCCACGGTTGCTACGCTTATAGGCATTACGGCTGACGGGGAGCTTTGTTTGGTGGATGGGTATTATCACAAGCAGGGGGACGGCGAGGTTATGACGCATAGCCGTTATGTGGAGGAGCTTTCTGCAAAGATTGCTTCTTGGGCGGAGGAATTTAACACCCTTGCTTTTTCGGGGGCTGTTTTTTGTGAGGCGGCGGAGAAGATGTTCCGCACTGCACTTTCCCTTGAATTGCGGGCAAGGGGGATGCGGCTGCCTGTTCACCCTTCTTATAAGGCTGGCGGTATTTTGGAGCGTATACGGCTTTTTTGTTTGCTTATTAATGGCGGCAGGCTTTTTGTGGCTGAGCATTTGCGGGCTTGGGCTGATGCTTTTTATGCCGCCCGTTGGTGTGAGAGGGCAAGGGCAAGCGGCGAGTGGGTGCGGGTGGATGATGGGAGTTATAGTGTGGATTGTTTGGATAGTAGTGAGTATGCTGTAATTCCTTTTAAGGGTGGGTTGGTTTAGTTTTTGGTGTAAAAAGTGCTTGCAAGATGTTTACAAGTGTGGTAGAATATAAAAAGGCAATCGCAAAGCGGTTGACATAGGTTTAGCTAATTAAAATAACCGCGACCTTGTCTAGTGGGCGGTTATTTTCTTTTGGAAGAAAATATATCTGCTATGTATAACATTGTCCTAATTAATGCAATTATTATTGTAATTGCACCAAATATTATCATCGTTATTTCAAATGCAGACATAAAGCATCACCCCCTTTCGAGGGATATTTGCCAACCGCCTTGCTTTTTGATTGCCCGATACTTATTATAACACAGTGGTGCATTTTGTCAATAATTGTTTTTGTAGCAGTCCTTTGGGCTGTTTTTTTATTTTGTAAAGGAGCTGATTATATGAGGTGGTTTAAAAAGATGATTGGTAACTGGTTTGGCGGCAATATAGGGGCGAGGCGTGTTCGCCCTTTGTCGATGGGTGCAAACGTGGCGTTAAGTGATGCGGACTTTGAGAGGGAGGTGGTTCGCAACCAAATATGGTATAGGGGTAATGCGGCGGAGCTTGCCAGTTTTTACGGGCTTACGGATGACATGGCGGGCAACACGAGCTTTTGGGCGCAGGGCGGGCGCAATGCCAAAATACGCAAGATACACAGCGGGTTGCCCGCTTTGATTGTGGACACCCTTTGCGACATTACCTTGGGGGATTTTTTGGGGGTGAGGGTTTCTGGTTGCGGGCAGAAGGTTTGGGATGAAATTGCTTGCGCTAATGGCTTTGAGCGTATGCTTGCTACTGCCCTAAAAAAGGCTTTGGCTATTGGGGATGGGGCTTTTAAGATTAGCTTTGATGCCGAGGTTTCGCCCTATCCCATTATTGAGTTTTTTGGCGGGGATGCGGTGCGGTTTAATTACCAGCGGGGGCAGGTTTGCGAGGTGGTTTTTGTCAAACCGCATGACAGCGTGGTTTTGGAGGAGGTTTATTGTAAGGATGCGGTTAGGTATCGGCTTGCTAATGATAGGGGTGAGGAGGTGCTTGGGGCAAAGCCTGCTGATGTGGAGCATGGGCTTTCTTTAAACCTTGCTGTGCCGCTTATCTTTGACGACAATCCAAAAGCCGAGGGTCGGGGTAAGAGCATTTTTGATTCAAAAATTGGGGCTTTTGATGCTTTGGATGAAATTATTAGCCAGTGGGTTGACGCACTTCGTGATGGGCGGGTGCAAAAGTACGTGCCTGTGGGGCTTTTGCCCAGAAACCCGCATAATGGGGCATTGCAGATCATGGGGAGCTTTGAAACAAGGTTTGTGCAAACTGAAATGGACTTGGCGGAAGGAGCGGATAATAGCATTAAGGTGGTGCAGCCTGCCATTGACACGCACGCCTATGAGGCTAGTTATTCCAATTTTTTGATGCTTGCTTTGCAGGGCATAATTGCGCCTGCTACCCTTGGCATTGACATTAAGCGGGGCGAAAACGCCACGGCGCAAAGAGAGAGGGAGAAGGCTACGCTTTATACCCGCTCAAAAATTATTGATGGATTGCGTGGGTCGGTGGTGCAGCTTGTTAAGGCTGTAATGGCTTTGCATTATGCCCTGCAAGGTGGGGCTGATGCGGCAGAGCATGAGGTGCAGGTGGAGTTTGGGGAATATGCCGCACCTACTTTTGATGCACAAATTGACACGGTTGGTAGGGCTGTTGGTTATGGCATTATGTCGCATGAAACGGCGGTGCAGGAGCTTTATGGCGATACTTGGACGGATGCGCAAAAGAAAGAGGAGGTGGAGAGGTTGAGGAGAAATTATGCTTGACATTATGGCGAGAATTTGTTATGATATTAAAAAGGGCAATCGCAAAGCAAAGCGGTTGGCATTAGATTGGGTTGTAAATAACCGCTTCCTTAGCCAGGGCGGTTATTTTCTTTTTACAGAAAATTTGTCTAACATGAATTTTGCCATCTTTGCCAAATTGGCAAAGAATATGTAAATTTCATATGATGACATAGCAACACCCCCTTTCGGGAGGTATTTGCCAACCGCTCAACACTTTTGCTACGCAAAAGCCGCACTTGCGTGCGTCCGACCTTCTTGTCGGTGCTACGTGCTTTGCTATTTGATTGTCCTTGGAAACATTATACAGCAAACGACATATTTTTGCAAGTTTATTTATGAGCGTCCATTAATTGTGGGTCGCTCATTTTTTATTTCATTGACGAAAGGAGGTGAGATTATGGAGCATTATGATTTGGCGTATGATAGCATGGAGATTATGGACAGACTTGAGCTTATTTGTGAGAGCTTGGAGGTTTTGAGTGCGGCTGTTGTGAAGATGGAGGAGCTTGTAGGGGCGGCTTGTAGCCGCCCGCAACAATGCTGTGAAACAAAACCTATGTTTAAAATCGGGGTTGATTTAGGCGGCGGCACAAAGGATGCGGCGCAAAACGCTATTGCTAGGGGTTTTGGGAATGTGTAAAAGGGATGGGATTGCAGCAAAAACCTTGCCGCAATGACGGTGTTTTGCGATGATGGGTAAAACAAACAATTATTTTAGAGGAGGAAATACCTATGAGTAATTTAGTTAATTATGCAACACATCAACGCAACGAAGCGAAAGCGTAGTGGAGTGGTTTTTTCGCAAAGCGAAAAAAGATTACCATAACAAAACATAATTTTGAGGAGGAAATACCTATGAGTAATTTAGTTAATTATGCAACATTATTCAGCGCGGATTTGGCGCAAAAGTACAGCAGAGAGCTGTTGACGGCGGGACTTACCACGCAAAATGTGAACTTTTTTGGCGGCAATACTGTCAAAATACCGTTTATGAGTCTGCGTGGGTACAAAAACCATAGCAGAGACGGGGGCTTTAACCGCCAAGCTGTGCAAAACGGCAACCTTACCAAGGTGCTTACCCATGACAGGGATGTGGAGTTTTTTGTGGACGCTATGGATGTGGACGAAACCAATCAGGTGCTTGCGGCGGTTAGTTTGACCAATGTGTTT
>WRBU01000165.1 GCA_009784355.1 Defluviitaleaceae bacterium | reverse complement strand
TGAAGATATAGCAAAAACTCATACATAGCCGTGTTCTAATCCTTATTGGACCATCATACACTTTTGTAGTGTAAAGTATTGTCCAATAAGGAGGAAATGCAAAATATGGAAAATTTTGATATTTATCGTGATATTGCAGATAGGACGGGCGGCGACATTTATATTGGTGTGGTTGGGCCCGTTCGCACGGGCAAGTCTACGTTTATAAAGCGGTTTATGGACTTGCTTGTTATACCTAATATCGAAAATGCGTATAGCAAAGAGCGGGCAAGGGATGAGCTGCCCCAGTCCGCCGCAGGCAACACAATAATGACCACCGAGCCAAAGTTTGTGCCAAACGAAGGTATTGCTATTTCGCTAGACGAAGGTTTAGTCAATTTTAGGGTGCGGCTTATTGACTGCGTTGGATACCTTGTGCCTAGCGCATCTGGGCATATGGAAAATAACGAGCCAAGAATGGTAAACACCCCGTGGGATGAGCAAAAAATGCCTTTTGCACAAGCGGCAGAGCTTGGCACAAAAAAGGTTATAAACGAGCATAGTACCATTGGCATCGTTATCACTACCGATGGCAGCATAACCGACATTGCCCGTGAAGATTATGAAGAGGCCGAAGGGAGGGTTGTGGCAGAGCTAATGGCAATAAACAAGCCTTTTATAATGATACTAAACTCAGCACGCCCGTACGCACAAGAAACAGAGGCGTTGCGTGATAATTTGAGTGCAAGATACGGCATTCCTGTTTTGCCGCTAAATTGCGCCCAATTAAAAGCTGAAGATATAAACCAAATTATGGAAAAAGTCCTTTACGAATTCCCTATAAAACAAATGCGGATAAGTCTTCCAAAATGGATAGAGCCACTTCCCGTCGACCATTGGGTAAAACGCTCTATCATCACAACAATGAAAGAAATGGCGGGCGGTATAAACAAAATACGCGACATAAAAGCCCATGTTGCTCCAACATTAGAAGAAAATGAATTTATCAAAAAAGCCTTTTTAGAAAGCGTTTCTCTTGGTGAAGGTGCTGCAGATGTAGAAATCACAGTTGACCAAGGCTTGTTTTATCAAGTGCTTTCTGAAGCAACAGGCATGGACATAACCAGCGACTACAAACTAATCTCTACCATAAAAGTCCTAGCCACTGCAAAACGAGAATACGACAAAATATCCGCCGCCCTTGACGAAGTGAACTTCAAAGGATACGGAATCGTAACCCCGGCCATCGACGAAATGACGATAGAGCAACCAGAAGTAGTGCGCCACGGCAGCCGCTTTGGTGTGAAAATTAAAGCCGCCGCTCCTAGTTTACATATTCTTTGGAACAAACAGAAGTTTTGTTTCGCCTGTTAATTTGATATTCGACTTCCTCATTTATAACTTTGAAATAGACCTTTAGGTTTATTTTTTTCTTGTCGTCTGTTTTGTGGACTTCGATTTTGTCTAGCAGGCTATCAATTATTGCATTATCAAATCCGTCTGCAAAATCTAGTTCATTTGCTATCATCTGCCGTAGGATTTCAACTGTATTTGCGACATCTTTATTTTTCTGCTCTTCTTCATTTAAGTTGGCAAGACGCACTTCAAGCCCGTCAATTTCTAAATTAAATTGACGGTTACGCTTCGCAAATTCGTCATCAGAAATACGCCCCTCGATACTATGGTCGAGCAACTTGTCCTTGCGTTTCAAAATCTCGTTAATCTGTGTTTTGGTCTTGGCAATGTCTTCTTTGATTTTCGAGCCACTGCCAATGGATGAGTAAATTTTCACCAAGTCGTTGATAATGTTTGCTTTATCCTTAATAATTGCATTATAGGCATCTCGCATAATCTCGTCAATTTCTGTTGTGTAAATTGTAGGCGAATCACAACCTGCCTTGCCTTTTTCAGAATATTTTTTGCAGACCCAAGCCTCTTTAACGCCTGATTTATAGCGGAAAGACGCACGATAAAACAACACATTATGCTCTGTGCAAAAAATCTTACCGCTATATGCGTATTTGTTTGTATATGAGGATCTGTCCTCTGCCGATTGTTTCTCGCTCCTCTTTTTCAAAATATAATTCGCCTTCTCCCAAATTTCCTCCGAAACAATAGGCGGCACATTTTCCTCATCTTTATACATCACCCACTCATTTTCATCCAAATATTTCACATTAGCTAGCCTATAATCATATTTATGGGTCTTGTTGCCGCAATAATAACCCTTATATTTTGGATTGACAAGAATGCCTTTGATAGTCGAAAATGAGAAGTCATTGCCTTTGCGGTTCTTCAATCCCATCTCATTTAACTGACCCGCAATGCTTCTAATGCCAAGGTTTTGCGTAGCGTACATATTAAAAATCATACGTACAATTTCTGCTTCTTTTTCGTCTATAACCAACTTGCCATTGTCCTTAACATATCCCCAAATATTACTGCTACCAAGCACCACACCTTTTTCAACTGCCCGCCTAAATCCAAATTTAACCCGCTCAGATGTCTTGCGAACTTCATCCTGTGCAATGCTCGCCATTATCGTCAGCCTTAACTCTGCGTCAGGCTCAAGTGTGTTAATGTTATCAGATTGGAACAAAACCCCAACTCCCGACGATAATAGCTCCTGTGTGTATTTGATGCTGTCCAGTGTATTGCGGCTAAAGCGGGATAATTCTTTGGTTATAATAAAATCAAATTTATCCAGTTTGCCATCTTCGACCATACGCAAAAAAGACTCTCTCTTTGTAACGCTTGTCCCACTCAAACCCTCGTCAATATACCCCTCAACATATTCCCAGCTAGGGTTGCCCTCGATAAAACTCACATAATATTGCACTTGATTTCGCAAAGAATGGGCTTGCTCTGTTGTATCCGTGGAAACCCTTGCGTAAAACGTAACCCGCAAGGGTAAGTCAAAAATACTCCGTCCCGCTTTCATCTCATTTCGAATTTTATATATATCCACCTTTCGTACCTCCAAAACATTTCTGTATGATTCATATCATTATATCAAACACAAATATTATTGTCAACAACGAAAAGCGAGTAGCTTGAATTTTTCAAGCAACCCGCCTCTCGTCTTTCAAAATCAATTCTTTGGCACGATTATACATTTCCTCGGTTATCGCACCTTTTTCCCGCAATCGCCGATTTATAGACAGCTTTATCTCAATAATCGCTGCCAGTGCAGCTTCCTCACTTACAACTAACTTGTCCAAATTCATAATCTCACCCCTCACTTCCATAATATTCTAAACATCAGTTCCATATGCCCAAAACACAAAAAGAACCGAAGCAAGCCAATAGCCTAACATTCAATCCTTCTGTGTGATTATGCTGATAAACAGCTATTAAATTCTCCGTACAAAACGGGCAAATATGCAATCTGGAACAAAATATAATCTGGAATTTTATCTATAATGCATTATACCATAAAATGGTAATATTTTCAAGTTACCATTTTATTACATTTCAAAATCCATAACCTCTATTTTCGACTGTGAGGATTTTGATAAGGTCCAGAATTTAGCCATTTTTTTGACGTTTTGAACCGTATATACTCAAAAGTATGGTCTTTCTTGAACAAATTAAACCATATTAAAAGCCTTTGTTTTAAGGAAAGGCCATATCATCCGGCTACCCTGTCAAAAAAACACAAAAATTTTAGTAGTTTTAACAGGGTAATTTTCGCTCAAAATTATATCCAAAATATCAACGAAAGCAAGTTATTAAACAACATTTACATCTACTCCTCAATAATTTTGCGGATATATTCCTTATTGCTACCGACACCTTTTTCATACATAATGTCCATTAAATCAAGGCACTTTTGTGAAATCGG
>WRBU01000164.1 GCA_009784355.1 Defluviitaleaceae bacterium | reverse complement strand
GCAATGGACAAAGCCTTCGCCAACCAAATTGCACGCAAATTGGGCATAAAGCAAGCAGATTGGCTCGAGTTTTCAAAATCTGAAATTGATAAAGATATTGAGGCTGTTGCAAAACGCATCCGCTATAAAATAGGCTATCCTTGTTTTGTAAAGCCCGCAAACACGGGTTCTAGCGTAGGAATTTCCAAGGCAAAAAATAAAAAAGAGCTTATCAATGCTTTGTATGAAGCCGCAAAGCATGATAAAAAAATTGTGGTCGAAAAAAGCATTACCGGAAGAGAGCTAGAGTGTGCCGTTATTGGAAATGACGAGCCTATGGCATCAGGTGTTGGCGAAATCGTAGTTACTGCGCACGAATTTTATAGCTATGAGGCAAAATACAACTGTAATACCACAAAAACCTTGGTAAGTGCGGATATTCTTGCCGAAGCAAAATCAAAAGTTCAAGAGATTTCACTGCAAATATATAAGGCACTAGGATGCGCAGGGCTGTCCCGTGTGGATTTTTTCCTAACTCCCGAGGGCGAAGTGTTCTTCAACGAAATTAACACAATGCCCGGTTTTACACAAATTTCCATGTACCCCATGTTGTGGAGTCCCGAAGGCATCACCACATCACAGCTCGTGGAAAAATTAATCGAATATGCAATGACGGTGGCAAAAAATGGCTAACGATAATAGGCCCATTGGCATTTTTGACTCTGGCGTTGGTGGTTTAACTGTTGCAAAACAGATTATAGCCACCATGCCAAACGAGCAAATAATATATTTTGGCGACAGCCTGCGTATGCCTTATGGAGAGCGTGATGCGGATGATTTGGAGCAGCTTTCCCGACGCATCATCAATTTTTTGATGAGCAAAAATATTAAGGCTTTGGTGGTTGCCTGCGGCTCTATAAGCTCTAAAATTTTTGACCGTGTACGCCTTCAAGTGCCGCAAGGCTTCCCCGTTTTCGAGATGGTAACCCCCGCCATAACTGCAACGCTTGCCGCCACAAAAAACCAAAAAATAGGCGTGCTTGCCACGGCTGGCACAATAAACAGCGGCACACATGAAAGGCTTATTAAGCAAGCCCTGCCAAATGCCGAAGTTACAGCGGTTGCCGCCCCTCTTTTTGCTCCGTTAGTGGAAGAGGGCTGGGTTGACAATGACGTAGCAGATATGACGGCAAAAATTTATCTTAAACCCTTCTCAAATATCGGTATAGATACGCTTTTGCTTGCCTGTACACATTTTCCGCTAATGAATACCGCCATTGCAAAGGCTTTGCCAAAGGGCATTACCATTATTGACCCAGCAGTTCAACTTGCTAATGACATTTGTTGCCAAATTAAAGAGAGGGCGGCAGATTGTCGCCCCTACGATGTTGCAAATGAGTTCTATGTAACGGCTAAACGGGAAAAATTTGACCAAATTGCGCATTTAGTTTTAAACCAGTTTATCAATAGTCAGTTTGTTATTCTTGGTGATGAACGATGATTAGGGTGTTGTCTTTATTTTCAGGATGCGGTGGTCTCGACCTTGGGTTTGAGGGTAATTTTGATGCACTTATAAACGGCAATAACTGGCAACACTTACCCAAAACTCGTTTTACGACAATTTTTGCAAATGACATCAATCCCGACGCAAGAATTGCTTGGTTGAATTATTTTAATAAATTTGATGCATCAAACGATGTGTATAAATTGGGTAGTATAGTGAATTTTGTAAAAGCACATAAGGTCGGTGAATTTTCCTTTCCTCAAAATGTTGATATTGTTACTGGCGGTTTTCCTTGTCAAGACTTTTCTATTGCGGGCAAGAGACTTGGATTTAAGTCCAGCAAAAGCCACGTCGGGGGAAAACACTGTTCGGATGCTCCAACCGAGGAAAGCCGTGGTAAATTGTACATGTGGATGCGTGAGGTTATCGAAATAACTCGTCCCAAGTTATTTGTAGCAGAAAATGTAAAAGGACTTACAAACCTTGACAATGTTAAAAGTATTATTGAAAATGACTTTCGTTCCGTCGGAGATAATGGTTATTTGGTCGTTCCTGCCAAAATTTTACACGCCGCCAACTATGGCGTGCCACAATCAAGAGAGCGTGTAATTTTCATTGGTTTTAATAGGTCTCATTTAAATGCAAGGGCTTTACACGAACTTTCCATGCCTACTATATGTCCCGGTTTCGACCCATACCCACCACCAACACACGAATATACAAAAAAAGGTAACAATTTGTTGCCTCCCATAACCGTTTCTGAAGCTTTAGCTGGTCTTGACGAACCCGATATATCCAATGATTTATCGCAACAAAGATACTCCAAAGCAAAATACATGGGCAAACATTGTCAAGGTCAAACCGAAGTGCGCCTTGATGATATTGCGCCAACAATACGTGCAGAGCATCATGGAAATATTGAATTTAGACGACTTTCGTTAGAAAATGGCGGAAAGCACGTTAGTGAGCTAGAAAAAGGACTAATAGAGCGTCGTTTGACGGTACGAGAATGCGCTCGCATACAGACTTTCCCTGATGATTATGAGTTTGTTTTCCCGCCCAAAAATGACATCAAGGGCGTTTCCGCATCTGCTGCATATAAGTTAATCGGCAATGCCGTGCCGCCGCTTTTAGGCTACGCAATAGCAAAGCGTATTGAAGAAAACTGGGAGCTATATTTCGGGGAGGAAGACACGCAATGATTATTTCTAACAATCGTGAGCCAAGTTTAAAGGAGTTTCAGGGGCTTGTTGACCTTACAACTTTACGGTTAAATGATGACGCTAAAAATCGCATTGCATATTATACTAAACGTAATGCTCAACTCTTGGAGGATGATGTAAAGGGATTTCTTGAGGTTGCATCAGTAGGCACAAAGTTTGAAGGGTCTATTGAAAAAATTTCTGGTCAAAGATTTCCCGATATTGTCGCATCAAAATACTATGGTGTCGAAGTCAAAAGCTCGAAGGATGACAAATGGATTTCTCTCGGCGGTAGCATTAATGAATCAACACGTGTGCAAGGTGTAGAGCGTATTTTTTTGACTTTTGGCAAGCTCACAAGCCCAGTTGAATTTCGTAGTCGCCCCTATGAAGATTGCCTTTCAGAGGTTGTTGTAACTCATTACCCCCGCTACAAAATTGATATGAATTTAACAAATGGCAAAACAATATTTAACAAAATGGGTACAAGTTATGATACACTGAGAAAATCTAGTGACCCCGTTGCCGCTGTCGTTGACTACTATAAAAATCAACTTTCTGACGGAGAAAGTCTTTGGTGGACTGGCAAAAAGAAGCAAGTGGAAGCTCTGCCAATGAAAGTCAGGCTGCTACGAACATTATCTATCTCCGAAAAAAGAGAGATTATGATTTCAGGATTTGCATACTTCCCAAATCTGATGGGTAATGCCAGCACAAAATACGAAAGGTTTTCTCTATGGCTCGCAACGGCGCACGGAGTAGTTTCCACTTCAACAAGGGATGCTTTTTCGGCGGGTGGACAAGGCAAAATTGAAATCGATAATATGCAATTTGAAAAAGTACCCCGTAAAATAATAAACATTTACGATAACGCAATAAATATCGAGAAATGCATTTTAAATACTGACAAAGAAATTTTGAAAGAAAATTGGCGTATAGATTTTATAAGCAGCGACCGAATGGGACAGTGGCTTGAACTTGCATCGCAATACTGTTCAAATGATGAATTTATAATTTTAGCCGCTATCTTTGGCAGATAGCGGCTAAAATTAGTTTGTAAAGCCGTGTTTTCTAAAAAGTGAGGCATTTTCTTTTGTTGACGCAACTTGCACAATGCTGGGCGTGGCTGAGGCTTCGCTTATCTTCCAAAACAT
>WRBU01000163.1 GCA_009784355.1 Defluviitaleaceae bacterium | reverse complement strand
TTATATTTATCAGCAACCTCGCAATTAAGCACATTAAGAGTGTTGTTGTTAAAAATATTTATTCTGCCTTCGGACAAAAATACTATCCCGCTATTCAATGTTTTGCACCTGCTCTCGAACCTTTTCGACTTCACTTTTAAGTTCAATAACCACCTTGCTCAATTCGGCAAAATTTGCTTTACTTCCCATTGTATTGGCTTCACGAGACATCTCTTGTGTCAAAAAATCCAACTTGCGCCCAACCGCTCCCTCTTCACATAAAATATCTTTAAATTGTGCCAAATGACTGCGCAATCGGGTAATTTCTTCGTTTATGTCTGACTTGTCTGCAAAATGTGCAACTTCGTTTAAAAAGCGAGCCTCATCAACGGCAACTCCGGCCAAAGCCTCTTCCATGCGTTTTTTCAGCTTTATGCGGTGATTTTCAATTACATCTTGGGCTTTTGACTGTACTATATTTGTAAGCTCCGTAATTTTATCCAGCCTTGACAACATGTCTTTTGCCAAAGTGTCGCCTTCACGTTTTCTCATGTCAACAAAATTTTGCAAAGCCGTTTGCACGGCTGCTTCCAAGCCATTCCATAGCCGCTCAATTTCCTCTTCTTCAAACTCGCGGTCAATTTCAATTACATCGGGAAAACGTGAAACCAGTGTAAACAATGTGTTGTGGTCGGGATATAGGGTGCGGTCGTTTGCCAATGCAGCCAATGCTTGGTGATATGAGTCTGCAAGGTTTTTATTATATTTTATACGGTTGCTATTTTCACCCACAGCTTCAAAATTAACGTAAACATCAACACGCCCACGAGCAATCTCTTTAGTCAAAACCTTGCGAAGCCGTTCTTCAAAGGAATTAAATAATCGTGGTAGTCTTAAATTAAACTCGCTGTATTTATTATTAAGCGACTTCATTTCCACCGAAAATTTGACGGTGTCGTTTTCAAAAATGCCTTTACCGTATCCTGTCATGCTACGAATCATCGCAAACTACCTCCTAAACTATAATCTAATAATTATATCACAATGAGTGTGTTTTGTCAACCTTTTATTACACCTAGGGGCGTTAATTCTACGGCAATGTCAACAAGGTCTTGTTGCTCTTGCATTACAATGTCGATATTTTTATAAACGCTCATAGCTTCGTCCAAATCCTTTACGCCACGGATGCCGTGAAGGATGCCCAGTGCATCCAGCTTTGCAATTTCTTCTTGCAAATTCAGCGTGCGCTCTGCTTGTTTGCGTCCCATGACACGCCCTGCGCCATGACTACAGCTTTCAAAAGAAAGGGGATTGCCTTTTCCTGTTACTATATAGGACTTTGTTCCTTGTGAGCCGGGAATGATACCCCTTTCGCCTTTGCGTGCAGATGTTGCACCCTTGCGATGTACCCAAACATTTTTTCCGTAATGATTCTCATGCCCTGCGTAATTGTGGTGGATGTTTATGCTGTCAAGAGTCTTTGCTCCCGTTTCGTTTTGTAAAATACCCAAAATAATTTGGGACATTACATCACGGTTGTGTTTGGCAAAGCGTAAACAATATTCCATTTCAATGATGTATTGCTGTCCGATGTCAGAATCTGCTTGCAAGTACGCCAAATCCCATGCTTTGGGTATGGCATCTTTTGTTTTCTCTTTTGCCAGCCTGTTATAATGGTCGCAAACCTGCTTGCCGAGGTTTCGGCTGCCTGAATGAACCATAAACCAAATATGACCGTCATTTCCCCGCTGAAATTCGATAAAATGGTTGCCCCCACCAAGAGTACCAACTTGAAAGCGAGCCTTTTTGTGCTGCTCTGCCACTACTGGTGCATTTTTTGGCGGCTGCTCAATATCTATTGCTTCTTTGCGGTGGTTAAAACCTAATGGGATGGACTTTCGCACCAATCCCATCACATTTTTTAGCGTAGGGGTGTCAATTTCTGTAAGCGAGGTTTTTGTGGCAATTATTCCGCAACCAATATCCACGCCAACAGCATTTGGGATGATATGCCCTACAGCAGCTAACACGCCGCCAATGGGCATTCCAAAGCCTTGATGGGTGTCTGGCATAAGGGCAATGTGTTTGTGGGCAAAAGGAAGCTGGGCAATATTTTTGGCTTGCTCCAAAGCTCCTTCTTCTGGCGAGTTTGACCAGCATAGAATATCTAAACCATCGGTTTTGATTGTCTTCATTTGAACCTCCCATATTGACTTCGTATCCGATTATTATACCACAATATTGAAAAAAAGCAAGCCTCTTGGTGCAAGGCTTGCGAAAGTCACTAAATAAAAAGTTCGATTAATACAATCGTGGCAGCTATGAAAGCCATGCCCGCAAATAGCCATTTCATAACAGTGTGGTGCTTGCCGTATCGCTGTGCTGTGGGCAGTAGGTGGTGAACGGAAACATAAACCATTATACCCGCAACAAGAGCAAAGGTTATGCCAAAAACGGCACTCATTGCATCTTCATTGAATAAATTGCTTAATACAAGCCATGCCAAAAGACCGCCCAAAGGCTCTGTTAAGCCTGAAGCGAGGGAAACAAGAAAACCCCGCTTTCTGCTACCTGTTGCGTGATAAATGGGAGCGGAAACTGCAATACCTTCTGGAATATTGTGCATAGCTATCGCTATTGCTATGCCTATACCTAGGGCAGGGTCAGCCATCGCGCCCAAAAATACCAAAACACCCTCGGGCAAATTATGGATGGCTATTGCAAAAGCGGAAGAAACTCCCGTACGGTGCAGCTTTTTCTTCTCTGCTTTTTTTCTTGCCTCGGGGCTTTCTATGCTGTCTAAAATATCGGCGACATCATCTTCGGGATGCATAAATTTATCAATAATCATCATAAGCCCAATACCTACGAAAAAGGCTATGGTAGCAAATGCAATGCCTACCCCATCTTCAAAAACATATTCCAAATCTTCAAAAGCGTGCAAAAGCACTTCCGCAAAAGAAATGTAGAGCATAACACCTGCAGAAAAAGCAAGACATGCCGTTAAAAATTTTTTATTTGACGGCTTTGAAAAAAGTCCGATTAAGCCGCCAATGGCTGTACCAAGCCCTGCAAGAAAAGTTAGACCCAACGCAAACAACACATCATTGCCCACAAAATACCCCCTAAAATTTTATATTATATACCATTTTATAACAAATTGTAAGCCTTGTCAATGATATATCTTGAAAAGCTAGGGATATATGTGATATAATGCCTACGAGGAGGGCGGAAAAATGTTTGATATACAACAAGAGTTGAAAAAACTGCCGCAAAAGTCCGGGGTATATATGTTTATTGGCTCTTCTGAAGAAATTTTATATGTCGGCAAGGCTGTGAATTTGCGTTCCCGTGTGCGCAGCTATTTTACCGAGGCAAATTTGATACATACAAAGGTGCGCAATATTAGAGCAACCACAAAGCGTTTTGAGTACATCATCACCACCACAGAAACGGAAGCTCTTGTACTCGAGTGTAATCTCATCAAAGAACATCAACCCAAATACAACGTGCTTTTAAAAGACGACAAGTCTTATCCATATATAAAAGTCACAGTCAATGAGGATTTTCCGCGGGTTTTTTCCACACGCGATTTTGTGGAGGATGGGGGCAAATATTTTGGGCCTTACACTTCCAGCCATGCCGTGAACGAAACTTTGGAGCAAATACTTAAAATTTGGCCATTGCGTCGTTGCACCAAAAAAATTGCGGAGGGCGAACATAGCGGACGACCCTGCCTTAACTACCATATTGGCTTATCCCCTGGGGCTTGCGGGATGAAAATTTCAAAAGAAGACTATTTTGGGCGGGTCAAGCAAATTTTGGAATTTTTAAATGGAAAGCACGGCGATGTAGTGCGCCAGCTTAACAAAGACATGGAAGAAGC
>WRBU01000162.1 GCA_009784355.1 Defluviitaleaceae bacterium | reverse complement strand
TTTACGTGGGGCGGGTCAAACAAAAATCCCCATGATATATAATTTGTGCGGCAATGTGGTGCATTTGGGACTAAACTTTTTATTAATAAATGGAAATTTAGGCTTTCCTGCCCTTGGTGTTGAGGGGGCGGCAATTTCAGCGACCTTTTCACGCATTGGCATTTCAATAGCTGCACTTTGCGTATTGCTTTTTTGGAAAAAATCACCGCTGCGTGTTAAGTTTTGGGCAAGTTGGAAGCCTAATTTTAAAACTGCAGGCGACATTTTTGCAATAGGTATGCCCTCTGCTGGCGAGCAATTCGCCATTCAAACAGGTCTTTTGGTTTACACGTGGATGGTGGCATCGCTGTATACCTACGCCTTTACTGCCCACCAAATTGCAATAAATGTAAACGGGCTGGCTTTCTCCATATCAATGGCTTTTGCAATTTCCACAACAGCCCTAGTAGGGCGAGCCTGCGGACAAGATGACTACGACCTAGCACACAGATATACTATATTTTCACGCCGTTTAGCACGGCTTGCAACTGCTATTGTTACCGCATCTTTCATCATCTTTTCCACGCAAATAATAGGCATTTACACCGAAGACCCAATAGTTATACAATACGGTGTTCCCGTGTTTTGGTTCATGGCTTTGACGCAATTTGTGCAGTCTTCGAACATGTCAACAGCTGGGGCGTTGCGTGGAAGCGGGGACACAATGTATCCCCTTTATGCCTCCATAGCGGGCATTTGGGGTACACGCCTTATCCTAGCCGCAACTTTTATCTTTGTTTTTAGATGGGGCGTGGCTGGGGCGTGGTTTGCGTTTTTTATTGACCAATGTGTACGCTCTTATGTAGTAAGCCGCCGCTTTAACAGCGGAAAATGGCGTGAAATGAAGGCAATACGGGAGCAAAGGGCAGAGGCAAGGCGCAAGAAGTTAGAGAGCAGAAATTAATTTTTGCACGCTTTCATCAAGACAGTCATTTGTTATTCTCAAAATAGGACATTTTACAGTTGTTAGCCATTTTTCGTGGGCTTGAAGACTTCTGCTGCCTGTTCCTGCGTCATAACTTGCTGCATATATTAAAAATTCCTCTGAGGCTTCATGCCTGTTTCCGCCAACATAAATTTCTTCTCCATATCTTTCATATTCACGCTTTTTAAGGCGGCCCATTCGTATTTCGGGTGGAACACACACGAAGACTACAAGCTCATAAAGCGACAAATACACGTCGCTCATCCCAAATGAAACATGCCCGCTTAATATCCATCTTTCGTTATTAGTCAAATCTTTTCCCATTAAATCAATAAACTCTTTAGGCGGCCGAATGGTACTAAAAGGCTTTTCGGTGGGTAGCCATAAATAATTATCAGAATCAAAATGCTTGTATCCTATTTTAGCACAAACCGCTCTCGCTATACTTGATGTCCCAGAGCCACTAGCCCCAAAAATATGTATTCGCTTTTTCAAATTGACCTCCTACGATTGCGCTATTGCAAATACGCACAAATCTACCTTTTCCGCACCAGCAGCCTTTAAAGCTCGTCCACATTCCGCCGCCGTTGCGCCTGTGGTAAAAATATCATCCACCAGCACAATATGCTTTCCCTTAACATCAAAGCCATTTTTAACCCCCATTGCGCCATCCAAATTTTCCAAACGCTCTTGCGGGTTTAGCCCAAATTGTTTTTCGGTATATCGCAAGCGTTCAAGCCCGTCATAGGCGGGCATCCCAAGCAAAACGCCCATCTCCATCGCTAAAAGAGCCGACTGGTTATACCCACGTTCTTTAAGGCGTGTCGGATGAAGCGGAACGGGCATCAAGAAATCACAATTTTCCGAAATATGGTCTATCATTTCTGTTGACATGGGCTGTGCCAAAGATTTTATGCCGTCGTATTTAAAGCGAAAAACACTTTCCCTCACTTTTTCACAGTACTCAAAGGAGGCAAAACTCTCATCAATATTCGAGCAGTGTGCATTAAATTTCCCTATCTTGTGAATACCTTGCCCGCACGAAAAACATATAATGCCATCCTTGTCATCCATAACGGCACAGCAAAACAAACATTTATTAGGATAAATCGTCTTGTGTATCTTCTCCAAGACCTTGCTGCTCCACTTTTTCGTAAGCAAAACGCTCATAAAACTTCACCAACCTTGTTGCTAATGCCGAATATCTCACATTTTCCCGTATATTATCCACCATGCGGTGCAAGGTAGCTTCCACTCCCACAATAACCACTAGCTTTTTTGCTCTTGTTATTGCGGTATACAGCAGATTTCGGTTAAATAGAAGCGGCGTACCGCTGTGTATGGGCAAAATTACCACGTCGTATTCCGAGCCTTGGGACTTATGAATGGTTATGGCATAAGCCAGCACAAGCTCTTCTAATTGACGAAATTCATAATTCACCACTTTGTCATCATAAAAAACCACACGCACAATGCTATTTTCGTGGTCAATTTGCTCTATTGCGCCTTCGTCCCCATTAAAAATACCCGTACCTTCGTCAATAGTTTCGCCGTTTTTGTTGTATTGAACCCATGTAGTCATGTAGTTGTTTTTTATCTGCATTACCTTGTCGCCCTCACGTAAGGTAAAAAAGCCCATCTGTTTTTCCGCCTTGTTAGACGAAGCGGGATTAAGCACACTTTGCAGCACTTTGTTCAAATTTTCTACCCCGCAAGTTGTTTTGCGTTGCGGGCAAAGCACTTGAATATCCATAGGCTTAACCCCCATAAATGCAGGTAAGCGGCGTGTTGCTAAATCGGCAATGGTTTCCACCACTGCATCCATATTGTGTTGCTTAATAAAGAAAAAGTCGCTGGTTTTGTCGTTTATTTCAGGATATTCGCCGCTGTTTATGCGGTGGGCATTCATAACTATTGCGGATTGTTGCCCTTGCCTAAAAATTTCGTCCAAATATACGGGCTCTATTACCCCGCTATTTATAATGTCTTTTAGCATATTACCAGCACCCACGCTGGGCAGTTGGTTTACATCCCCAACCAAAACAAGCCTTGTGCCACGGCGAATATTTTTTAACAGGCGAAACAATAGCAGAATATCAACCATGCTGGCTTCGTCAACAATAATACAGTCTGCATCCAGCTTCATATCCTCATCCACATTGCCTTGGACGCTCTTTTCGCTTTCTGCCTGAAAAATGCCAAGCAAACGATGAATGGTTGCGGCGGGCATTCCTGTGGCTTCACTCATTCGCTTTGCGGCTCTGCCTGTTGGTGCGCAAAGAATGATTTTTTGTTTCATTTTACCCAAAATACCGATTATTGTTTTAATGGTGGTGGTTTTGCCCGTTCCGGGACCTCCCGTTACAACAACCACACCACGTTCCATTACTTTTTGAACAGCAACTTTTTGCATATCGGCAAGCCTTATGCCGCCCTTGTTTTCAATTTCTTCTATTTCCTGAGAAATATCCAGTTCTGTAAAAATTGATGTTTTGTTAAGCTCCACCAGCTTGCGGGCAGAATATGCCTCGGCGTGATAATAAGCTCCAAGATATATCACGACTTCGTCGCCATCCATGCGTTCTTGCTTTATTTCGCCGTCAAGCTGCATTTGCAATAGGTGATTTTCAATTTCACTTTCATCAAGCCCAAGCAGAGCAGCAGACTGAACCAGCACATTGACACGGGGCAAATAGACATGTCCATCCATTGTCGCTTCTACCAAAACATGCCCAACCCCAGCGGAAATGCGATGGGTTGAATTGGGCAAAATACCAGCTCGCAACGCAATGCCATCAGCAATTTTAAAGCCTATTCCAAAAATATCCCGCACCAAAACATAAGGATTTTCTTTGATAACCGAAACAGATTCATGCCCATATTTTTTATAGACCTTTTCGCATTGGGCGGG
>WRBU01000161.1 GCA_009784355.1 Defluviitaleaceae bacterium | reverse complement strand
TAATTCACGGCGTAACGGGTAGCGGCAAAACGGAAGTATACATACAAATAATACAAGAAGTATTAAGTCGTGGTCAGCAAGCCATTGTGCTTGTGCCTGAAATTTCGCTTACACCTCAAACAATAGCCGCTTTTGCTGCAAGACTCGGGAATGAAGTCACAGCAACCCACAGCCGCCTTTCACTGGGCGAGCGCTACGACCAGTGGAAAAAAGCAAGGGATGGGCAAGTTTCAGTAATTATAGGCCCTCGTTCCGCTTTATTTACTCCGTTTAACAATCTAGGTATAATCATAATTGACGAAGAGCATGAAACAACTTATAAATCGGGTAGTTCTCCAAAATACGACACACAAGCAGTTGCCGAAGAGCTGGCAAGGCTCACAGGCGCGGTTTTAGTTATGGGGTCAGCCACGCCCGATTTACGCACATACCACCTAGCCACAGAAGGCAAGTTTAATCTTATAAAAATGACACAGCGGATAAACAAAAATCCGATACAAATAGATGTTGCTGATATGAGTGCAGAGCTTGCAAACGGTAACACATCCGTATTTTCCGTAGCATTGCAACATGAGTTACACAGCACTTTGTCGGCTGGTAAGCAAGCCATTTTATTTATCAACCGCCGTGGACATTCTACCTTCGTTTCCTGCCGAAGTTGCCGCATGGTGTTAAGTTGCCAGCAATGCAGTGTAAATTATACATATCACCTATACAGCGGTAAATTGGTCTGTCATTACTGCGCCGCTACTATCCAAAACCCAAAAAATTGCCCCACATGCGGCTCTGCTTACATAAAATATTTTGGTACAGGAACACAAAAAGTTGAAGAATATTTGGCAACAGAATTTCCAAACACAAAAGTTTTGCGAATGGATATGGACACAACCAGCCGCAAAGGCAGCCACAACAATATTATTCAAGATTTTGCAGATGGCAAAGCGCAAATTTTGCTTGGCACACAAATGATTGCAAAAGGGCTTAATTTCCCCGAGGTTTCTTTGGTTGGCATAATTGCTGCGGATATGTCGCTTTATACTGGGGATTTTAGGGCGGCAGAAACCAGCTATCAACTAATAACTCAAGTTGCAGGGCGTGCCGCACGTGGCTCTGACGCTGGACGTGTAATCATCCAAACTTATAATCCAGAGCATTATAGCATAAAATATGCCGTACAAGATGATTATGAAGTGTTTTATAATCATGAAATAGCAATTCGCCGCCAAATGGGCTACCCTCCTTTTACTCATATTTTTCAAATAATGTTCGCAGGCGAAAAAGAAAATAAACTCATAGAGGCTCTGCATATGCTAGCAAAAATAATGCATACAGCAAACCGCAAGGGGCTTTGTGAAATTATGGGGCCTGCTCCTGCTATGGTTGTAAAAATAAAACAAAACTACCGTTGGAAAATTTTGGTTCTGTGCGCAGATTACGACATTTTAAAGCAATTTGTGGCATATTGCCTTGAAAAACTAGAAAAGCACGTGGGTTTGGACGGGATAAAAGTCAATCTCACCCCAAATCCCACTTACATAAATTAACTATTTTGGAGGATGACTAATGGCTTTGCGAGAAATAAGAATTGACGGAGATGAAATTTTGCGAAAAATTTCAAAGCCCGTTGCAGTCGTTGATGAAAAAATAAATATGCTAATAGACGATATGTTGGAAACAATGTATAATGTAGGCGGTGTTGGGCTTGCCGCAGTGCAAATAGGAGTTTTGCGCCGCATTTTTGTTATGGATGACAGCGAAAACGGGGACTCTCCCATTATATTAATAAACCCTGAAATTATAAGCGTAAAGGGCGAGCAAGAGGGTCAAGAAGCGTGCCTCTCCGTTCCGGGTTATGCGGGCGAAGTATTACGACCAAAAGTTGTGGATGTAAAATATCTTAACCGTGATGGCATTGAAGTGCAAAGCCGTTTCGAGGACAGGCAATGTGTAATTTTCCACCATGAACTAGACCATCTTGATGGTATTTTGTACACTGATAGGGCATCGGAAGTTTATGAAATGCAGCGGGAGGAAGAATAGGTTGAAAATAATTTTTATGGGAACGCCCCAATTTGCACAGGTTTGCTTGCAGACTTTATTGGATGGCGGGCATGAGGTGGTGGCTGTGCTAACTCAGCCGGACCGCCCAGCAGGGCGGGGCAAAAAGCCCCAACAGTCCCCCGTTAAAGAGCTTGCTCTTGCCTATGGAATAGAGGTTTTGCAACCAGAACGTGCTAATCGTGGTGATTTTCCCGCAAAATTAGCATCCTATGTAGCAGATGTTTTCGTAGTAGCAGCTTATGGGCAAATTTTGTCTCAAAAAGTGCTGGATATTCCCAAATACGGCGCAATAAACGTCCACGCATCATTGCTGCCGAAACTGCGGGGGGCTGCTCCAATACAGCAAGCTATCCTAAACGGCGACAAAAAAACGGGCATAACCATTATGCAAATGGATGCTGGAATGGATACAGGCGATATGCTGCTGAAAAGCGAAGTCGAGATAATGCCCTCAGATACGGGCGGCGACCTATACGAAAAATTGTGCAAAGCTGCTCCAAACGCACTTTTAACCGTCCTTGACCAAATAGCAAAAGGTACCACAAAACCCGAAAAACAAGATGATAACCAAGCAACTTACGCCCCTATGATTTCAAAGGAAATGACACGAATAGATTTTACAAAAACAACACAACAAATCATGGATTTTGTGCGTGGCTACAATCCTTTTCCAGTAGCAAATGCAGATATAAATGGTAAAATCTTAAAAATTTGGTCTGCAAAAATTTTTGATAACAGTGAAAATAGCGCAATCGGCGAAATTGTAAGAACTTGTCCGAAAGAAGGCATTTTTGTGCAAGCCGCTGACGGCGTTTTAAATATAACAGAAATTACTCCGCCAAACGGCAAAAAAATGACCGCCGCTGAATATATTCGGGGTCAAAGTTTCTAGACTACTAATTAACGGAGGTTGATGCAATATGTTTCCTTTCTTTTTCGATTGGACAATAATAATTTTGATACCCAGCATGATTTTGGCAATGTGGGCACAGGCAAAGGTAAGCGGAAATTTGAACAAATTTTCCCAAGTTCCAACCAAGCGGGGTTTAACGGGGGCTCAGGTTGCCGCCCAGCTTTTGGCAGACCATGGGCTGCGTGACGTAAAAATCGAGCGTTTGCCCGAAAACAAGCCGTGGGCAGACCATTATGACCCAAAAGCAAGGGCTGTGCGCCTTTCCGCTCACGTTCACGACAGCAGTTCTATTTCTGCCGTTTCTGTTGCTGTACACGAAGTCGGACACGCCGTACAGCACAGCGAAAGCTACTTCCCGCTGTCTTTCCGCTCTGGTATGTTTCCGATTGTTAAGCTATCCAGCGGTGCTGCTTTCCCAATAATTTTTATAGGTCTTATCCTTGGCTGGCTTGGCAGTATAGATGCAGAAATTGTCCGCATCATCCTAAATGTAGGCATCATAATGTTCACTGCAGTGGTAATTTTCCAGCTAATTACTCTACCCGTGGAATTTAACGCTTCCCGCCGTGCAATGGCTTTGATGGAAGAAGGGCGGTATTTGTCCACAGACGACGAAATACGAGGCGCACGTAAAGTCCTTTCTGCCGCCGCCTTAACCTACGTTGCAGCCGCAACTGCCGCAATTTCACAACTCATTCGCCTATTAATAATAACCAGCAGGCATAGATAAAGGGGTCTTTTCATATGTACAAAAAAGTTAATGCAGATTTAAATTTTGCAGAGCGAGAGCAAGCCATTCTTAATTTTTGGCAAGAAAGCAAAATTTTTGAGCAAACCATTGAAAATACTAGAGATGGCGAAAAATTCGTATTTTACGAAGGGCCTCCGACGGCGAACGGCGAACCAGGTGT
>WRBU01000160.1 GCA_009784355.1 Defluviitaleaceae bacterium | reverse complement strand
TTGCACAGCTTTAAATTCTGCTGGCGAAACTTATATAATATACCCCACAAATTTCAAAGGTCACGCCACCGAGCTCGTTCGTCAAATTTTAACAGAAGGCGGAAAAGAAGTTTTGATTTTAGGCGGAGACGGCACTATACACGGAGTTATAAATGGCTTAAATCAGGATGATGACGTGGTTTTAGGCATATTGCCAGCGGGTACGGGCAACGATGTTGCTACTATGCTTAATTTGCCGTCAGGTTATGAAAATATTAAATTGTGTATGCAAAATATTTTAGGGCGCAATGTTAAATCAATCGACTATATGATTGAGAAAAAAGGCAAGCAATCTATGCTGTTTTTTTCGTACGGCATTGCCGCAAATATGGTAATGTCTATGGAAAAATTTGAAAAAAAGACCAAATTGTCCTACTATCGGGCTATTGTAAAGCATATGTTTGGATATAAGGCAAAAACTTACCAACTGTCCATTGACGATGGCGAACCAAGAGAGCTGGCGGCAGACTTTTTAGGGCTGCATAATTGCATTCATGCTGGCGGCGGTATGCAACTTGTACACAATGCTGTGATAGATGATGGGGTTGCTGAAGTCTTTATAGTGCATTACCGTGGTAAGCTGCGCCGCATTGCAAACCTTATTGCAATAACCAGCGGCAAGGTGCATAAACAGCCAAATGTAGAAATTATTAGAGCAAAAAATATCGAAATAAATTCGCCCGACAACAACCTTTGTTGCTCTGACGGAGAAATAATTTTAACCAACAAACTGGATTTGAAAGTTATACATAAAGGCATAAAAATTTTTGGAAAATAACGGAGGAAGCCCCTTGGAAAACAAAAGTTTGATAGAATTAAGAGAAATAGCAAAACAAATGGGTATTGCCAGCGTTACAAAGTATAAAAAGGCAGAGCTTTCCGCTTTGATAGCTGAAAAACAAGTTGAAAGCCAGCCTATTGTAGAAGAGGTTGTATCTCAGCCTTCCGTGGTACGCCGACACCCGCCAAATCATAAGCCAGATTATTTAACCCAGTTAGATTCGGGCGAGAGCCGAATGGGCGTTTTGGAGTTGCATCCTGATGGCTTTGGTTTTTTGCGTGTTGAAGATTATCTATCTAGCCCTAACGATATTTATGTATCTCAAGCGCAAGTGCGCCGCTTTGGGCTTCGCACGGGGGATATGGTTCGCGGCAATATTCGTATACCAAAAGAAACCGAAAAATTCCGTGCTTTGTTGTACGCCACCTCAGTAAACGGCGACCACCCCGACAAGGCTAGGCGCAGACCACATTTTGAAGATTTAACACCTATTTTCCCCGAGCATAGATTGTCGCTGGAAACAGACGCAAGAACCCTTTCAACACGTCTTATTGACCTTGTCGCACCCATTGGGCTTGGTCAGCGAGGCATGATTGTTTCTCCGCCAAAAGCAGGCAAGACTATGTTGTTAAAGTCAATCGCAAATGCCATCTTGCAAAACCACGATAACGTGCATCTTGTTGTGCTGCTTATTGACGAACGTCCCGAAGAAGTTACGGACATGCAACGCAGTATTGGATGCGACCGAGCAGATATTGTATATTCCACCTTTGACGAACATCCCGAAAACCATAAAAAAATGGCGGAAATTGTATTAGAACGCGCAAAACGAATGGTCGAGCAAGGGAAAAACCTCGTTATTTTACTAGATTCCATAACACGTTTGGCTAGGGCTTACAACCTCACTTTACCTCCCGGCGGTAGAACACTGTCCGGCGGTCTTGACCCTGCTGCTCTTTTCATGCCCAAAAAATTCTTTGGTGCTGCCCGCAATATAGAAAACGGCGGCTCTTTGACAATTTTAGCAACTGCACTTGTAGACACGGGTTCAAAAATGGATGATGTCATCTTTGAAGAATTTAAAGGAACAGGCAACATGGAGTTGGTGCTTGACCGCAAATTAAGTGAACGACGCATTTTCCCAGCCATTGACATTAACAAATCGGGTACACGCCGTGAAGATATATTGCTTGACCCTAAAGAACTGCAATCCCTTCTTGGACTGCGCCGTCGCCTTGGCGGCAGCAAAAACCCCCATGAGTTTAATGAGCAGCTAACGGACATGCTGGTCAAAACAGTCAATAATGCCGAATTTGTTGAGCTTATTAATTCTATGAAATAAGAATAAATCCTCCAATCACTATAATTGGAGGATTTATAAATTTCAACTATTTTAACGTCATAGAAGTCGTCAAGCCATTACATCGTTAAGCCAAAGTTCGCCAGCAAAAAGTTCTTTAATTGATTGAATAATTTCTTCTCTTGCTTCAATAAATTCCTGACTTTCTTTTGTTCCCAATATTATTTCCGCTTTTCGCTCAAGCAAAAGCCTAGCGAAATATGTAGCCTCAGCACGTTCACAGTCATCTTCACTTGGTGGACTACTTGGACTCCAATGCCCCACTGCGTGATATAATTCATGACCTAGAAGCAATCTCTTTTCAAGTGGGTTGTTCGATTCAGAATAGTAAATATCACAGCGTTCCCCCGAATCATGGAAGAAAATCCGCGAAGAACCTTTTGTCCATTGGTCAGCTGGAGCTACCCTTTTTCTAATAGTGAACTTTTGCAAATTGTGCTTTTGAATTATATATTCTTGAGCCATCCTTATTTCAAAATCTAAATAGCCATCATCAGGCATTTGGGATTTTAAATCATCAAGAAGTTTGTCGATTTTGCTTTTTGTATCTTCTGAGATTCTCTCGCAGTTATAAAATGTAAACATTTCTTTAATAAAATTGACTATTTCATCACGTTTATTAGTACGTTTTAATCTAGGGTATTTAGATGTAGACAGGCACTCTCTAGCTCTGTCTTGCAATAAACGTTTAGCAAAATACAAAACTTGCCCAGGATTGGGCTCGCTTCGATTTAAGCCATAAGGCTTAAAAGGACTCTTAATTAGCAATTTATGTAATACCCCTGCAAGTCCTATGGCAAGCCAAACTCTTTTTTTAAAAGAATTATTTGTTTCTGGAAAGTATACAGTAGCACTCATAGCAAATTCTTCAATAAAAGAAGGTCGCATAACGCCATGAACATTAAACTCATCAAATTCTTTTTTAATCTGAAAATTTCGCTTACCTTTAACCTTGCTATTGCTTGCTTCTTCAAGCAGTTTTTCTGCTGCAAAGAAATAAAAACTCAAATCACCCACAATATCTTGTGGGTGAATCAAAAGAAACATATTTTTAAAATCGTTTTGGACTTTCGCTCTATCCATACATTGCCCCTTTAAAGCTAACACACAATCACTTTTATCAAATCTTCCAATCTTGAGTAGTTAGGTAATATTTAGTTTCTTCATACCTTTGATACTCACTCGAATGACTTCCTAGTGAGGTGGCAATACCCATGACTTTATTTAAAAGCAAAGTGCGCCCGTTGTAGTCATCCATATTATATCCAATCTTTGTCAAAAGTTCGTCTACCTTTTTTGGATCAACACAACAGCGAAGCTCAACTAATAAATCCAACTGTTCTAAAGGGCTTAAAATTGAATTTTCCAGTGTCATAAATACCTCCACCTAAATTACGTCACTCTCTAGTATATGCAAGCAAAAGAGTATTCGTGATAAACGAAAAAGAACAAAAAAATTGTTCTTAATCGCATAAATATTTTTAGTTCTATCTTCAACCTCCCCGAGCTGGATTCGAACCAGCAACCCTCCGGTTAACAGCCGGATGCTCTGCCGTTGAGCTATCGAGGAATACTAAATTATTGCCAACCCCCTCCCTCAAAACCAAACACGAAACCCCACCCTACATATTAATTACTGCACTATTCTTTTAACATTAGTCATGCATCCTTAATACACTTTGGCTGGCTGACATCAAAACTCCTAC
>WRBU01000159.1 GCA_009784355.1 Defluviitaleaceae bacterium | reverse complement strand
TGCTTTTTTGGTTCGTCAAAAAGTTTTAAACGTGGTGCAGGTATGTCATCTTTCTCAACTGGCAATGGCACTTCTTCTTTGGTGGTGTTGTTTGCAACCGCCCCCTTTGTACGCAAAATGCGGTTTTCTGCCATATATGTCTGCATTCCCTTATTTTGGTCATAATACACAAAATACCCGTTGGCTTCTGCTATGCCATCCATTTGTTTGTTCCAAACATAAAACAAATTTAATTTTTCCACGGGGTCCATGACAAAAAGCAAGTGATACGGACGTGTAAAATTGTTCATGTGATAATCAGCGTATGACGGGTTAAGGTGTACACCATATCCCGGCTGGGACTGCATCCACCCCACAATCTCGCAACCCGCAAAGTGTTTATCGAGTTCGGCCGCAGCATAATCGTACGAAGCTCCCGTAAGGCTCTCCATATTGTCTGCATATTCGCTGTGCTTCCCTTGGATAGCCCCGCTAACAAAAACATACGGCGCGCCATCTATAACCATGTATTTACCTACCAAAAAGGCTACTTTTTCAGTATGTCCTCCACTCTCCGCAAACTGACGCAAATATGTGCAGACATAATCTTCCACATATATTTTTAGCCCGTCCGACAGACCGCCTATTTGCTTGATATTCGTTGGTAACTCAAAACTACTCATACCGTCATCCTCCGTTTTACAATTTAATAAGAGGATTGTATCACGTATAAGTTAAATAAATTGGAAATAATTGTCAGTGTAGTACAAGTTTTTTCATAAAAATTTCGACAGCACTGCAAATACCTTTTAAGCCACATTCCCTTTACCTTCCACCGCAAAAGAAGCTCTCTATTAGGTTAATATCGAAGCCCATATACACCCAATTATTGCGCACAAAACGATAGCCCGCAATAGAACGCCGCCCTACAAAAGTAGGATAAAACCAAAAATTCTGTCCACTTACAAGCCAAATATAGGTATTGTTGTCCATACAGCGGACTATCCCCCCTGGATTTATAGCTTTAAACCCTGGAACTCGATTTGGAATGTGGCGTGGCGGAAATGCATTTGGTGCAGGTCTGCGTCTTTGGTCAAAGTGCAGAGGAGGATGTTGCGGTATAAACTGCGGAGGATGCATTGGTTGATGATGGGGTGCATTATTTTGCGGCGGTCGTTGCGGCATTTGCGGAATATTTTGTTGGCGCGAAGGATGGTTTTGAGATGGTATTGGAGGTTGCGGTAAATTGGGTGTTCTTTGCGCTTCCAAAGCTCCTTCAATAAATTCGTTAAACGCTGTTAATACATCATCATCATCGTTAGTGTTAGTTTGCAACAAGTCAAAGTCATACAAGTTATCCATAGAAAATCCCCTTATTAAAACTCGCTTGCACCATAGTATGAGACGCACCGCAAAAAGGCAAGTTGTTCAATGATGTTGTATTATAGATGTTATACTTGAAAACAAGTATAACATCTGATTTGCTACGCAAATCTAACACCTCCTTCGGCTTCGCCTGCGTCGGTGCTGAACGTTCATTCAACTCGAAAACACTTTAACACTTCGTGTTAGTGTTTTCGAGTTGTTTCACTATATAAATATTATTGTTGACAAATTGTCGATAAATGTCGTATAATATAAGATATAATTGCCAAAATATGGGGGAATTTTATGCGTACAAAATTTTTGAAGCCGTCCACCTTTCTTGGATTTTTATCCACTGTATTTATGCTCTTGGTTGCAGTTAAAACACATGCCGATGTTTTAACTATATCCGACTGGTACGAAATTAGCTCTAATGTTGAAAATACCAGCGTTGCAAGCGGAATACAGCTTGGTTTCTCCATAGTAGCCAGTGAAACCGCAATGCCTGTCGCCGAAAGCTCCTCTTTTGTTGTGCCAAATGTGCGTAGCGGCAACGCTCACGTGTCAATCTCTCGTGGTTTTAGTATGATGCCCTTGCCTCCCCTTGTTATAAATTCAGGAAATAACACAAATGTACGCATCTATATTGAAGGCGAGCTGGTTTTGCACGACACTTTTGATGCCAATCGCTTAACCATTTGGAATGTGGATTTTGTTATACGTGATGGCGGTGTCTTGGTTTTGGGGCGCAACAACCATATACAAGGCTATATCACCTTATACGACAATGGTTCTTTTATCGTGCAAGACCACGGCGCACGCAGCGGAACATATGCAAATTCTCCAACTCCGCCTGCCGCACAACCACAAGCTGCTTTACAAATTTTGCCTGCAAATATATCAATACCTGATGCGCTGGAAGTATACTGCGCAAATAGCCATTACTCCATAGTTGAAATACGCAATGTCGGAAATATGCACAGCGGTATAATTGACTACAATATTTACGGAGATTTCACTGTTCAGGGTTTTGAGCTGGCATCATTAGGTATCAATGCCGATAGCTCCGCCTTTATAGCTATCACACCAAATGATGATTTACCCGTGGGCAGCCACATAGGCACACTTACAATTTTTTATGGAGATAACAGCGAAGTTGGCTCGAGCATCTCCTTTGATGTCCTGTCTTATGATGGATTTTTCGGCATGTTTAATGTCTATATTGGTGATGACGAACTTGGAAACCCGTATCTCTTTGGTGACCCCGTAGAGATTTACGCAGAAAACAAAATTGGATATGAATTCTATCGCTGGAATTTTGACTTTTATATAACGACGGTGGACGGGAAAAGAGTTCAAGTTGAAAGGGAATTGGAGTTTCTTGCCCTTGTTGCGGATACCCCTGTCACGAATGCCCATCACCAGCATGTTAGCTTTGCAATGCCTAATGCCCATGTTGTAGCAACTCCAATTTGGGTAGAATCTCAAGAGCCAACGCAGCATCGCATTTTTATTGATGTTTACGTATACGGTTCATTTAGCCGATACGCTACACCTATCGTATATGTTCTTAATCAACAACAAGAAGTGTTCTATGACGAAGGCAGACCTTTCGTAGCTTTGCAGCAAGGTGAAAACTTTTTGCTTCGCATAGATGTGCCGAATCACTACTCTTTTTATCAATGGCATGATTTGCCATATCAAGACCCCTATTTTACTGCAACCATGGGGTTTGGTGATGTCGTTTTTTCAGCAGACTTTGTTCGTTACTACACAGTGATTGTTGATGAAGCTCCAACACAAGCCTTTGGTGGTCAGCAATTTTTCATAAATGCGCAAAATCGCTCAGGCTATAATTTTTATAGATGGAATATCATTTTTGGCGACATTATTATTGCGCAACCCCAAAATCAAAGTACGTATTTTGTTGTGGCGCAGGGTTTTCATGCAGGTCAGGTCGTCGCAGAAGTGGCATCCATTTGGACTAGTCATTCCCAAAATTTTACTGTTGTTATATATAACGGAGGGTTGGGGCATTATTACCTTGGCACAACAGAGCCAAATGAAGTAATACAAATTTTTGCTGGAACAAGGGAAGGGTATCACTTCACAGAATGGCTAATTAACGGTGAACATCTTTCAAACGATTCCCGAGCCAGCTTCGTAATGCCGTCAAGAAATGTAGTGTTGACTGCCATATGGACAAGAGATACCATATCACCTCCGCCAGACCTTGGCAATGATGACGAGCAAACCGAAGTCGCTACTCCGCAAGGAACAAGTCAAAATCAAGTTCCCAATCTAATTACTCCAACTATACCTAATTTTGATGCCATATTATTGCCGCCGCCTACTTACATATCGCTTGCTACACCGTCAATATCCAGCTTTTTCACAATGCCCGTAGTCAACCCCACTCAATGGCACGAGATATATTCCGCAAATATTGTAGCAAACGGCGTAATGCAGATGGTAAGCGAAAACGACTTTGCACCCGAGTCGCCTATGACGAATCATATGCTCGCATATATTTTGAATGTAATTGGCATTGACGCTGAACTAAATCTTGATGAATTTTCAATAGTTTCCCGTCAAAATATTGCTAATATCGTTCAC
>WRBU01000158.1 GCA_009784355.1 Defluviitaleaceae bacterium | reverse complement strand
TCTGCAATTTTCTCCTGCGTAAATCCCTTTTTGTTGCGTTCTTCTTTTATCTTTTTGCCTAACGCCATTTTCCCATCACCTCCGAAAGGATTATAGCAAGAATAACGGTTGCATACTACCAACTATTTGGCAACTATCGGTTGCAAAACACTTATTTTTTTCTTTTTTAATTATTTTTTTGATGTTTCGCGGCGTTTTTATACAAATTACAACAACTGTGTTAATAGCACAAAATCCTCGAAACCGAGAGCTTCGCCCCGAATGTCTTGCCGCAAATTTGCCCTTGCAAGAAGTTTTGCGGCTTGCTCTTTGTCTAAATCAAGCTCGGCGGAACTTGATAAGCAATTCACAAAAGTTTTGCGGCGGTTTGCAAATGCAGCACGGATAAGAGGAAAAAATTTTGAAGCATCAACGTCAGTTTGTGGTGCAACATTTATTTTAATTACAGCCGAATGTACGTCAGGGCGGGGGAAAAAGCAATGAGGAGGCACATTTGCCACAAGCTCTGCCTTCCCGTAGTATGCCAGCGAAAGGGAAGGAAGCCCATACGCTTTTGTACCGGACTTTGCTAAAAAGCGGTCTGCAACCTCTTTTTGCACCATTACAACCATGGTGCAAATGGGCAAGCCCTGCTCTAACATCCCAAAAATAATTGGCGACGTAATGTAATAGGGCAAATTTGCAATAACTTTTGCTGTCTTCGCCCCGTCTTCACTTATAATGCTTGCAACATCTGCTTTTAACACATCTTCACGCAAAATCTTCACATTTTTTGGCATATTTGTATGCAAAATATCTGCCATTTGGTGGTCAATTTCTATTGCTACCACTTGACGGGCATACTTTGCCAGTTCTGTTGTAAGCACACCAAGCCCAGGCCCAACCTCTATCACAAGGTCGTCCTGCTCAAGTCCTGCCGCCGCTACAATTTTTCCAAGCACGTGGGCATCGCACAAAAAATTTTGTCCAAAATGTTTTTTAGGATGCAAGCCATGCTCCGCTAACAACTGGCGGATATTATTTTTGGATGATAGGTTGTCGTGACTCATTATAAAATATATCCAACACGCCATCCATATTGGGTGTTTTCAAAGAAAACAACAGCATCTTCAAACTGTATAGCAAACAAATTGTCTGTTATCCATTCTACAACAGGGTTTAAAAAATCTTCCGACCATGTCCAAATTTCCAAATTCCCCTCTTCAATAAAGCTCTGTAAAAAAATTTCTGTTATATCGTGTTGCTTTAAATATGCATCATGTAATTGGCGGGCAATATCAAGGGCATATTGTATCATTTGTCCGTCTATATCTTCGTTTGTTTCAGAAGGTGAAGAAGCCCCCCAAATTGCACCAACTTCCCAAAATTCCATAAGGCGTATTTCTACAAAAGGCCCAGCATATCCAGCACCTTCTACGCTAATTGTAACCCCAACAGCATTGTAAATATTTCCAAGGGTTTCTACGATTGCTGTTAAAATGCGCCTTTCTTCCTCTTTGGTCTGAACCGTTGCAATGGCATCTGCTAATTCTTGTGAAATGTCTACGACAAGGTTTCCGTTGTTTTGATTTAAAAAAATGCTATTAATTGCATCGTTTGTCAAATCACGTCCAAAAATATCAAGTGCCGCATGACGAAAGGCGTTGTTGTAAATGTATAAAAGGTCGTTGTTGGTTGTAAAATTCACATCAATGGCGTGAAATCCGCTTTCGTTTGTGGCGTGGGGGTAAAATAAATAGAATCCTCGTGTTAATCCGTTATGCTCAATAGCAACAAGCGTTGAAATAATCACAGCTTCTTCAATGCCGTTCCAATAGTCGTTAAAAGAAACACCCTCATGTCTTACGTCTTTTACAATGCCAAGATTAGGCTCGAAATACGTTCGGGTAAAAGGCTGGGTCACAAAATTTTCGTCATACGGAAAAAAGGTGGTTACCTCTATAGTGGTAAAGCTGCCTGCGGACGTTATAACCTCAACGTCAATACCTGTTACTTCACGTATAATCTGCTCGTCGGCACCGTCTGGATTAGCAACCCAGCGTGTGCCCATTTCTAAATTTTGGGGCAAAATAACTTGTCTTGTATTGTGGGGAAGTCCTATCATATTTGTGTAAGGCGAAAACCACGACTGCATACTATTAAAATGAACAGTATTGACCAAAAAACCATCAAGCACTTCTAAAATCTCTATAAGTTGCGTGCCATCCGCCATTGTGAGCAAACGCTGCATACGGCTGCCCTCAACATATGCGTTAAAAATCGTATATTCAATATTTGCACTAGCACCGCCCAAGTCGATATAATAATGCAGCAAAAGATTGTGCTCAAAAGACAAGAATTCAAAGCTAAAGTCTTCTTGCTCATCACGGTTGCACGCTGCAAAAACAATGGTGCAAGCTATTAAAATTCCAATATTTTTAAAAATTTTCTTCATTCGCAAATTCTCCTAATTTAAGAGGTCATCCATAGTGTAAAGACCTGGTTTTTTTTCTGCAATAAATTGTGCCGCCTTCAATGCGCCTCGGGCAAAAATTTCACGACTTGCCGCTTTGTGGGTTATTTCTATAACCTCATCCGGCCCTGCAAAAATAATGGTATGCTCGCCTACGATAGTTCCGCCCCGTATTGCAGATATGCCAATTTCGTCGGGGCAACGCTTTTGCAAGGCATGACTTCTATCAAAAACAAATTTGTACTTGCCGTCAGCCGCCGCATTAATGCTTTGCGCAAGCAAAAGTCCAGTTCCGCTTGGAGCATCTAACTTTTGATTGTGGTGGGCTTCAATAATTTCTATGTCAAAATTTGCGCCATCCAATGCTTTTGTGGCTGTTTGCGCCAGTTTTGACACCAAATTGACCCCTAATGACATATTAGATGACAAAAATATGGGCAAAGTTTCTGCCGTTTTTTGAATTTGTGCCAAAGTATCTTGAGAAAGACCCGTTGTGCAAATAACCAGCGGAATATTCAGCCCTTGAGCATTTTCCAAAAGTTGCGGTATTGCATCGGCATGTGAGCTATCTACTATAACATCCGCTTTTGGACAGTTTTCAAAATTTTCAAAAACCTCAAAGTTTTTTGCGTCTTTTTTTTTGATGTCTATTCCAGCCACAACGTCTAATTTTTGTTCTGTTGCCAACTCCGCAATAGCAAGCCCCAACCGCCCCAATCCATGAATAACAATCCTCATGTTAAAACCTCCAATCACTACAAACATTATAATTCTTTATAAGGCACAAGTCAAGAGTAAGCAAAAATTTTTGATTTTCGTTCAAAAAGTGCTTGACATGATGCAATACCTATGTTATATTAGTAATATAAATATTAGAATTATAGATATGCGGGGTACAATTATGAGTATTTCTACAAAAGAATATTTTTTGCAAATTTTTGAACTAGATAAAGATATAGAAAAAATCACGGAGCAACTGGAATTTTTGCGATATAAGCTAAGCTCGCCTTCAAGTAGCTCCATTGGGCTTGGTGTACAACAAAGCCGTAATATTCATGCTTCACAAGACCTTTTGGTGAAAATCATCATTCTTGAAGAAGAATTGTCCTCCGCAAAAGAAAGACTGATGGAAACAGAAATTAATATCAGAAAAATAATACATCCTTTGCCGCCAATGCAACGTATTACAATGACTTGGAGATACATAGTGCGCATCACATGGAAAGAAATAGCAAAAAAGATGGACAAGTCTGAAATGCAGATTATGCGTTATCACAAAGCTGCTTTGACGACACTTGATGAAATACACAAATTTTAGCTCGTAGCTCGTCAATATAAAAGAGCTTCTACCCTCTATTTTGAGGAAGAAGCCCTTTTACTGCTCCTGCTACTTTACCTTTGCCAGCCAATCTTTTAGCTGAAAGTTAAAAGCATCGGGATTTTCTAACTGCATTAAATGCCCTGCGCCATTTAAGCAAAAATACGTTAGTTTGGGCAGATGCTTTAATTTATTCCATGC
>WRBU01000157.1 GCA_009784355.1 Defluviitaleaceae bacterium | reverse complement strand
CAACAACCTCACCAATTTCCCGCAAAACGTGGATAGTATAATCCTCTCTGCCAGCAGATGTTCCAGAGCATATCAAAACCATGTCGTGGCTTTTAACCGCTTGAAGTAAGTTTTGCTTAATGCATTCGTAGTCATCAGCCACTATGCCGTATCGGCTGGGTATGCCCCCATCTTGCGCAACAAGCGCAGACAGCATGTAGGCATTTGACTCAATAATATCCCCGTCTTTTAAGTTGCTCCCCGCTTCAACAAGCTCACTTCCCGTGGGAATAATTCCCACGCTTGCTGGAGTTTTAACCAAAATTTGAGTAATTCCTCCTGAAAGCAATACGCCAATATCCATGGGGCGTATTTTGTGATAGCTCGGTAAAATCATTTCGCCCTGCACAATGTCTTCGCCAATAGGGCGTATGTTTTGCCAAGATGCCGCCGCCTCACGTATAGTGATGCTCCCATCTTCGTTTTCTTGCAATTCTTCCGCCATAATAACCGCATCAAACGGCGGCTTCACAGGGTCGCCCGTGTCCACTACTACAAAATCTGTGTCAGAAAAAAGTATTATGGGAGATGTTTCGCTGGCATTTCTAGTTTTGGAGCTTATAACAGCTATGCCATCCATAGCGGACGAATCGTATAAAGGCGAATTGTTACGGGCAAAAATGGGTTGGGCTGTGATGCAGTTTAAGGCATTTTTTACATCTACAAGACCAACACCCTTGCCTATCTCTTGGAAGTAAGATTGAAAACGCTCCAAAGCATCCTCAATAGATATATTTGTAAGATACAAATTTCGTTTTGACATCTGTAATCCGCTCCGCTTCTAATATAAGTAAACCATCACATTCGAGCCTTTCGCAAGCCCTTCTGTGTCTTTTTCAATCAAAAAGTACCCATCTGCTTCTACCAAGGTTGCAATAAGCCCCGATTTATAAAATATCGGCTCTGCTGTATATTCACCATTTTCAAAAACCAACTTGCAAGGATAGCAAGTAACCTTCCCCGGCGACTGCGGAACATTTACTGAAATTTTAGCTGGTATAGCAAATTCTTGCCTTTCGCCCGCAATTTCTTTGTGCAGCCATCCAAAAAGCAGTCCAAAGACCGTCATGGCAGATATGGGATGCCCCGGCAAACCTACCAGTAATGTTTGCGAGCTTGTGTCGCTTCCCAAAATAGTGGGCTTTCCCGGCTTTATTGCTATACCATGGGTAAAAACTCCCGGATTTGCAATTTTATTGATAATTTCTGCTGTCATGTCCTTTTTGCCTTGAGAGCTTCCGCCGGTAACAGCAACAATATCGCAATCCTGCATGTTATCAGTTATAGCATGGCTTATCATTTCTTCATCATCAGGCAGGGTTAGGGTTTTAACAACATCGTATCCATGCTTTTGTGCCAAAGCCGCCAGCGAAAGCGTATTGGTTTCACGTATTTTGCCGTCTTCAAGAGGGTTGTAATGCGGAGTAATAAGCTCATCGCCCGTAGAAATGAAACAAATTTTAAGCGGGATATAGACGCATACGTCCTTTACGCCAGCCACTGCCAATGCACCAATATCTTGCGGGGTTATTTTTTTACCCTTGGAAAGTAGTGTTTCGCCTTGCTTCATATCATCCCCAATTTGTACAACATGCCCGCCATGAGCTACGGATTTATATACGGCTATTTCGTTATCGCCAAAGGCTTCGCAATATTCTATCATAACAACGGCATCTGCCCCGCTTGGCAACATGCCGCCCGTAGGTATCTCAGCACACTGTCCCGTTGTTATGCTAAATTCTGTGCCTTTGCCCATTTCTACTGCACCAATTACTGTTAAAAAAGAGGGTATGCTTTCGTTGGCACCTGCGCAGTCCTTGGAAATCACGGCATAGCCGTCAACAGTAGAACGGCGAAAATGCGGCAGGTCTTGCGGGGCAATAATATCCTGCGCCAAAATTTTTCCCGCCGTTTGCTCAAGCGGCAACATCTCTGCCTTCTGCAGCCAATTTTTTGCTGCATTAAATATTTTTTCTCTCGCTTTTTCAATGGTGTCAACTTGTAAGAATTTCATTATGCAAATACCTCTTTAAATTTGGATTTTGTGGGCCGTGCAAAATTTCGTCTGCCCGACCGTGTGCTTCTGGCTTGCCATTATGCATAAAGTATACTTGGTCGCACACACGCTTTATATTAGACAGTTGATGGCTGATAATTATCCATGTTGCAGGTTCTTCCTTTTGCATCTTTAAAATGTAGTTTTCAAAAAGATGCACACTTTCGATGTCCATGTTGGAAAATGCCTCATCAACAAAAATTAGCTTCGGCTCAAAAATCATCGCACGGATAAAGGAAAGTTTTTGCTGTTCTCCGCTGGAAAGGCTGGGGGCATATTGCTTTTTCATTTTTGTAAGCCCCGCCATTTCTAAATAGTGTTCAATCCTCTCATCATTTGGTTTGATTTTTCGTAATGTCAAAGGGTATATCAAATTTTTGTAAACTGTATCATGTATCATATAAGGCTTGCGAAAAATCATTGTAATGTCTTGCGGCTTAAGTCCTTCATAATCAATATTGCCGCCATCGGGCTCAATAAGTCCTGCAGCAATTTTCATAAAGGTGGTTTTTCCGCATCCGTTTGAGCCAATTATACCATAAATTTTGCCATTAAAGCTAGTTTCCTGCTGCCAATCAAGGGAAAAGTTTTCAAATTTTTTTGTTATGTTAGAAATTTTCATCTTGCCGCCGCTCCCTCTTTCGCAGCAAATCTGCTGTTATTTGCACTGCAAAAGCTATTATCATCAGTATTATACCAAATAAAATGGCTTGGTCACGAAAGCCCCTGTTAATGTCTAGGGCAATAGTTGTTGTCATAACCCTTGTAAGGTTGCGTATATTGCCGCCAACAATGGCTATCGCACCAACTTCGCTCATAGCACGCCCAAAACCCGTTATTACAGCAAAGAATATTTCGTTACCAAGCTCACGGATAAGCAGAACATTGGTTTGAAACTTGCTTGCCCCCATAGTCGCAGCAAAGCTCTGTATGCGGTCTATACTGCGGTTTGCCGCCGTGTATACAATGCCGGAAATTATAGGCGTTATTAATATAACTTGGGCAATAACCATGGCTTGAAAAGTGAACAGCCATCCCAAAGACCCCAAAGGACCATTACGCATTAAAATTAAAAAAACCACCAAGCCCACCACAACAGGCGGTGTGCCCATTAAGGTGCGATTGATGCTTACAATCAGATTTTTCAAAAATTTTGTTGCACGAAAATTAGGCTTTGTTTTTGCAAGCCAAAGCCCAAAAGGTATGCCAAGCACCGCTGAAATAGCGGTGCTTGTGAGGGTCATTCGCAATGTAAGCCCTATTATACCCAAAACTTCTTGGTCAAAAAAATCAAACATCACTTACCCTCGATTACTCAGCTTCTGGGAAGAATAATGGGCTACCAAACTCAGCCACGCCAAACTGGCTAATTAGTTGCTGTCCACGTGCACCTATCATCCAGTCAACAAAAGCCCTTGCGCCCTCCGGCTCTACTGTGGAGCTTACCACCATAATTCCATACGGGTTAAGAAGATTTGGGCTGCCTTCGCTTACAATAACCAAATCCCCATGGTCTGGGCGGTTAAGCCACGTTGCACGGTCGGAAAGGGTAAAAGCGTTCATCTCCATGGTCATGGTAAGAGTTGCGCCCATGCCTGAACCAGCTTCAATATAATTTGCATTGCCTGTTGGGTCAAGGTCAAGAGCTTCCCAAATATCAAGCTCACGCACATGAGTTCCGCTATTGTCGCCACGTGATACAAACTGCAAATTTTCGCTTAAAATTTGTGCAAAAGTTTCGTCAATAGGAGTATTGTGGCTTATTGGACCGTCTGCTGGGCCAACAACAATAAAGTCGTTATACATAATGTCGTATCTACGCTGGGCATAGCCGTCAGCAACAAATTGGTCTTCTAGCGCGCGGGCGTGAACAAGCAATACGTCAACTTCTCCATCACGCCCAAGTTGCATAGCCGCACCCGTGCCAACAGAAAT
>WRBU01000156.1 GCA_009784355.1 Defluviitaleaceae bacterium | reverse complement strand
GCATTAGAATTTGCCAAAACCACCGCATATCCCAAATTTTCGTAAAGAGTCTGCCAAGCGGTGTTTTGCTTATCGTCCGCAAGGTCGGCTTTATTAAGCACGATGATACGTTTTTTGTTTTGAGCAAGCCTCTCAATGTCGGGATTTCTGCTAGAAAACGGGATTCGTGCATCTAACAACTCTATCAAAATATCAACCAATTTCAAATTTTCTTGCATCATGCGCAAGGCTTTGGTCATATGCCCGGGATACCATTGTATATTGTCCATTATTCCCCTGCCCCATTTATCGCATTAAAATTCTCGTCGGCTTCTACCCAAGAGTTTATACGCCACATATCATTATCGTCCATAACCAAATGATATAGCCGATACAGGGAATCATGGTGAGCAAAACGATGACGCACCTGCACCAAGGCTGAACGCTCGTCAATGTATCCCCGAGTAATTTCTTCAACTTCTGGTCGCAAAATCCTAGCTTCAGCCTCTGCCAAAAGTTCCAAATGCTCCACAAGAGCATTAAATTGCTGTTGGGCAGAATTTAGTTGGCGTAGCTGTGTTGAAAACAACATGCGTTGAAATTCTATAATTTCCATAAACATACTATCCACAGCTATAAAATCACCATATAGAAAATGCACAGTAATTGCGTACAATTCCATAAGGGCTCTTGGTGTGGTTGGATAATTTCTTTCTATATCGATGCCGACAGTTTCACGATACATACGCTCTGCGGCTTGCCTTCTTTCGTGTACAAAAGGACGCTCTATTTGAGAGCTAACGGTATATGCGTAATAAAACACTCCAGCAAACGCCAAAATACCCACTGTCAACACCAATACGAAAATTCCCGCATTAGATTTTTTTTTCTTCATATGCTTCACCTCAATACTTTTTTTGGCAAGGATATTTATATTATACCAACACAGACTAAAAATTACAATAGAAAGTTAGAGATTATAACTAGAGCATGTTCACATTAATGGGTTGTGCGGATTTGAGAGATGAATTTCCGCCAATCTAGGAAGCAGGTTTCATGCGAACCCGAAGGTTCGTATGAGTTCTGCTGACAACGAGTGGTGGAAATTCAGCCGAAAAGACGCACAGCAGCTTAATGTGAATATGCTCTCGAAAGGGCGATGTAAATGAAAATTACGAAATTAATTGCACTGTCTGCGGCGTGTTGTTTAATTGCTTTGTCGGGCGTTAATCGTGTTGTGGTTATTGATGCAGGGCATGGCGGATGGGACCCCGGCAAAGTAAGTGCTGCTGGTCATGAGGAGAAGGATATAAACCTTGCCATAGTGCTTTATTTACAGCAATTTTTAGAAAGTAGCGGAAATATCGTTGTTTTTACAACAAGAGCTGACGATGTGGCTTTGGGCGACAAAAAGCGTGCAGACCTGATGTCAAGAGTGAATATGCCAACAGATATGCAAGCAGATATTTTTGTATCTATACACCAAAATGCTTTTGCAAAAGCAAGTGCAAAAGGAGCACAGACATTTTATTATGAAAATTCGCTAGAAAGCAAGCGTTTAGCTGAATTAATCCAAAGCCGTATTAAAACAAGCCTTGACCTCGAAAATAAGATGGAAGCCAAGGCAAATACGGTGTATTTTTTGTTGAAAGAAACCAAGACTCCTGCCGTTATTGTGGAATGCGGCTTTTTAACCAATACTAACGAGGCAAATAAATTGATAACTGAAGAATATCAACAAAAAGTCGCATGGGCAATATATCTAGGTATCATGGATTACTTTGCCGACATTACAGTCCATGCTTTGCTAAAAAATCATCAATAACTTCTTCCAAACAGGGGCTGCCAATTTCTTGCAAGGCATACGCAATTCTTGTTGTTAGCTTATTAATTTTAATGATTCTTGATAGGTCTATGGGTGTTGCTATTATCACGCTGTCGCATGGGGTGTTTTCAATAGTGGCAGCAAGGTCTGCTACTTGCTGTTCTCCATATCCCATCGCAGGCAAAACAAGCCCAATATCTGGGTATTTTTCATATGTTTCACGCAATTTTCCGACAGAATATTGGCGTGGGTCAACAATTTCTACCGCTCCAAAGCGGTGTGCGGCTACAACGCCAGCCCCTATTTTCATATTGCCGTGGGTAAGAGTAGGACCGTCTTCAATAACCAACACATGTTTGCCTTTTATTGCTTTTGGGTTATCTGCAGTTATTGTTGATGCTGCATCAACAATAACTGCATTTGGATTAATCTTCGCAACATTGTTACGCACAATTTGAATGTTATCAAAATCCGCGCTGTCAATTTTGTTAATAACAACCACATCTGCCATTCGCAGCGTAACCTCACCAGGGTAATATGATGCTTCATGCCCGGGACGGTGCGGGTCTGTAACAGTAATCATAAGGTCTGGAGCATAAAATGGAAAATCGTTATTCCCGCCATCCCAAAGTATAATATCACAACCGTTTGGGTCATTTTCTGCCTGACGCAATATGGCTTCATAATCAACTCCGGCATAAATTACATTTCCGCTTACAATATGAGGTTCATATTCTTCCATTTCTTCAATGGTACAATTATGTTTTTTAAGGTCGTCAAGCGTAGCAAAACGTTGAACCTTTTGAGCATTGAGGTCGCCGTAGGGCATCGGATGGCGTACGGCAATGACCTTCATACCTTTTTTGTTAAGCACTTCCATGATTTTTCGCGAAGTTTGACTTTTCCCGCAGCCAGTTCTCACTGCGCCAACAGCAATAACTTTTTTTGTACTTTTCAGCATTGTATTTTTGTGTCCAAGTAGCGTAAAGGCAGCACCACCAGCATTTACCCTCGCGCTTATACCCATTACAAATTCATAGCTAACATCGCTGTATGAAAAAACACATTCGTCAGCATTGTATTTTTGGATAACCTTTTCCAAATCATCTTGGGAAAAAATTGGAATGCCGTTTGGATAAAGACTTCCAGCTAATTCCTTGGGATACAGACGGTTTGTAATATCTGGGATTTGTGCAGCAGTAAAAGCGACCACATCGTAATTTTCATCATTCCTGTAATATGTATTAAAGTTGTGGAAGTCCCTTCCAGCAGCACCGATAATTATAATTCTCTTCTTCATCACATCAGCCTCTTTCATTAAATGTTTTAGGGCAAAGCATAATAACATACGATTATACACCAGAAAAAATATCATGTCAAAGGTTTTAATTTTTTAAATAAAAAAGGCGGCTAATGCTGCCGCCTGTGTAATATATGCCCATTTTAGTAACCACAAACTAACTCCAATCACAACCCTTCTCTCCCTCGTCCTTTTGGTCGGAAAGATTGGAGTAAAACTTCGCTTATTTTATTGTGATTGCGTTGCTATGCCTATGGCAAAGGATGCCGTTTCGTCTACATTTTCAGACATCACGTAAAAAGTCCAATATCCCCCTAGTCCGCCGCTTATGCGTATACCCAGCCCTCCAATGGCTTCAAAGGCAGGTACGGGTGAAGGGTTGCCTTTGACAATGTATACCTCTCCATTTTGGGTAATATGGAAAATATTGCCGTCAGGGTCATGCAGTACAAGGGTAAAATCTTGTCCGCCCGAATCCACCATTAACAAAAAATCTACGCCTTGGGCAAAGTTATAGCGAAATCCGCCGTTGAATCCTCCACCAACAAAGTCCGATGAAGACAGCGCAGCAGATTCTGTCGAAAAGTCCGTTTCAAAAGATGTATTTGGCGACATTGTAGCGGCATCAGCGGTTCTCGCAGTTGCATCTGTGAAAAACCCAAATACAGCACCGCTATAATCGAAGCCATGACTTTGTGCCAAATATTGCAAAGTTCTATCCGCTTCAATAAATTTAATTCTAAACACCAAGTATTCAATAAAATTTATCATTGCATCCGTAGCTTGGGCGTTGTTATGAAAAGATGTAAAAAACACGGTGCCTTCACCGTAGGTAAAAGATATTGCAAGCGGCGATATGCCGTGGTTTGGGATATATCCTTGGATATATGTTGTAACCCCAGACGACATTTGAGTTACCACATTCCACCCGCCCATGTTAAACTCGATATCCATCCCTCCAACTCCCATATGCGAAGCAAG
>WRBU01000155.1 GCA_009784355.1 Defluviitaleaceae bacterium | reverse complement strand
TATATTTTTATGGTTTATCATTTGAGGATATGAAAAAGCGTATGATGCCAATTTTAAACGAGCATCCGCTATGCCAAAAATGCGTAGTAACACAAATTGCTTGATTGAGGTGAAAAGCTCTTATGGAAAAATATGTAATGGAATTTTATAAAGAAGCGACAAAAGCTGCAAGGGATGCAGGCAGGGTTGGCAAAATTGAGCCAAGCCGACCTAGTGCATATGACTTTAAATACGAAAAGGGCAACCTTATGTTTTACGATAGCTGTCTTGGCAGCGGAAAATTTGTAGGGCAAATGGGCATTTGGAAAAATGATTTGCCCGTTTGGGCAATGAATTACAAAGGACAAGTTGTTGCATTGGGATTTAAAGAGGAATTTCTTAACAGTGCCTTAAATAATGTGGGCGACGAGCCACAGCACCATTTAAGAGGCGCACCTATTTTTGCTGAGATTGGACAAGAATACCGATGTGATATTGAAGGCGACGAAAAAGATTTTGTTGGGCATGAGGAAATTTTTGCAAACGGTACACTTGTTTACAGGATGTCTTTTAACGGCGGCGAAATTGTGGATTAGAAAATAGAGGAGGAGATATAGATGGCGCAAATTATATTGCGTAATGAAAAAATGAGCGACGAGCTTTTTCACAGCCTTGAAAAAGAAGTATTAAAAGGCTGGAAAACAGGAGAAGATGTTGATTTTGAGGAAGCGGTGGCTTATCAAAAATCATTGCCAAAAAGCAAGAGCTTCTCCGCAAAGCTGGTTGAGGCAGACGAGGCGGGTAAGACACTAACACAGCCAAGAGCAGGTGTTGCTCTGCCGCAGGCGCACATTGAACTTTTGCAGTATTTAGAAGACCACGGCTTTGCTGATGTATTGCCAAGCACCATTGACAGCTACACCCGTCACAACCGCTACGAGGATGCTCAGGTGGGTATTGACGAGTCCGTGCGCATGGGACGCTCTATGCTTAACGGCTTTCCCGCTGTAAACCATGGTGTTAAAATTTGCCGTCAGGTGGTTGAAAGCGTCAAAAGCCCCGTGCAGGTGCGCCACGGCACACCTGATGGTCGTTTGCTCGCCCTTATCACTTGCGCTGGGGGTTTTACCAGCTACGAAGGCGGCGGCATATCTTATAATATCCCATACTCCAAAGACATTTCCTTGGAAAAAACCATTTATGACTGGCAGTTTGTTGACAGGCTTATTGGCAAATATGAAGAGCGGGGCATAACCATCAACCGCGAGCCTTTTGGACCTTTGACGGGAACGCTTGTTCCGCCGTGTATCAGCCATTCTGTTGCCATTATCGAAAGTCTTTTGGCGGCAACACAGGGCTGCAAAAGCATTACTGTAGGTTATGGGCAACTCGGCAATATTGTTCAAGATGTTGCGGCGTTGAAGTCCCTACGTAGTCTTACCCGTTTTTATCTTGACAAATTTGGTTTTGAAGATGTTCACGTTACTACTGTGTTGCATCAATGGATGGGCGGTTTTCCCCAAGACGAGAGCATGGCATTTGGTGTTATATCGTGGGGGGCCGCGGCGGCAGTGCTTGCGGGAGCTACCAAAGTAATTGTTAAAACCCCGCACGAAGCCATGGGTGTTCCCACAAAAGAAGCCAATGCGGCAGGCTTAAAAGCCACAAAGCAAGTAGTGAACATGCTGCAAGGTCAAAATCTTTTGGAGCTTCACGACGTTTACCTTGAAAGCGGTTTGATTGAAATGGAAACCAAAGCTATTGTTGATAAAACTTTGGAGCTTGGTTACGGCGATATTGCCATTGGTGCTGTGCGTGCATTTGAGGCAGGAGTCATTGACATTCCTTTTGCTCCAAGCCGTTATAATGCCGACCTAGCTTTCCCTGCCCGTGATAATGACGGTGCTGTGCGTTTCTTTGAATTTGGCAACCTACCATTTAGCCGCCACATCAAAGACTTCCACCGAAAAAAGCTGGCTGTGCGTGGTAAGATGGAGGGGCGTGAAGTCAACTTCCAAATGAGCATTGATGATATTTATGCAATAAGCGAGGGTCGCCTTGTGGGTCGCCCAAGGTAATTACGACAGCATGACAATATATTTGAAAACATAACCTAGGAGGAAGATGTATTATGAAAATTGTAGATGTGCTTTGCACACCAGGACGCAGTGGTTTTTTCTTTGATGACCAAAAGGCTATAAAAGCAGGTGCTGTCAGCGATGGCAGTACATACCTCGGCGACCCTGTAACAGATGGGTTTAAGTCAATACGTTTGCCGGGTGAAAGTATTTCCGTGCTTTTTGTATTAGAAGATGGACAAGTTGCCCACGGCGACTGTGCCGCAGTGCAATACAGCGGTGCGTCAGGCCGTGACCCGCTGTTTTTGGCAGCAGACTATATTTCTGTTATTGAAAAAGTGGTTAAACCTATGATGGTAGGGCGCGAAATTACAACATTTAGAGAAATGGCGGCAGAGCTTGACAGCATTGTAATAGACGGGCAACTACTGCACACCGCTGTGCGTTACGGCATAACCCAAGCCGCCCTTGATGCTGTTGCAAAAAGCCAGCATAAGCTAATGGCGCAAGTCATTGCAGAAGAGTACGGGACAATCATTTCAAATGCCACCATTCCATTATTTACTCAATCTGGGGATGCTCGTATAACCCATGCAGACAAAATGATTTTAAAGTCTGTTGACGTTTTGCCCCACGCACTTTTTAACAATATAGAAAAAGCAGGCAAAAAAGGCGAAAAACTTCTTGAATACGTACTTTGGCTGCGTAACCGCATTTATCAAGTACGTGTTGACGATACTTACAAGCCAATCATCCATCTTGACGTTTACGGGATGCTTGGCGAGATTTTTGGGGAAGATTATAACGCACTTGTTGAATATCTTGCGAAATTGGAAGAAAAAGCCTTGCCTTTCAAGGTGCGCATTGAAGGTCCTGTTGACGTTGGCTCACTCGCAGGTCAAATTGCCGCAATGAAGCGCATACGTGAAATTCAAGACCAAAAAGGTGTTAATGTGGAGCTTGTTGCTGACGAATGGTGCAATACCCTTCAAGATGTAAAAGATTTTACAGATAACAAGGCAGGGCATATGGCGCAAGTTAAAACCCCCGACCTTGGCGGTATAAATAACTCTATCGAAGCTATTTTGTACTGCAAAGAAAACGGCATGGGGGCGTATCTTGGCGGAACATGCAACGAAACAGACCGTTCTGCCCAAATTTGCGCCCACATCGCGATGGCGACCAGCCCCGTGCAAATGCTTGCAAAGCCGGGCATGGGTATGGATGAGGGGTATATGATAGCATATAACGAAATGCGCCGCATTTTGGCATTAAAAGATGTTGTAGGCAAACAGCCAAAGAAGAAAGCAAAAGCGGAATAGTTAGCGTTTAGCAGGGGGCGGCTTTACGCCGCCCTTTGACTATACGGAGGTTAATTATATGCCAAGAAAATTTGTGGTTATATTTTTAGTTGCATCATTTTTCCTTGGTGCGTTGCTGGGGTTTATTCTTAAACCATCAAGCAACAGCATAAAGCCTGTTTCTCATATTGCATTGAATAAAGGAAGTTCGGTTGATTTGTATGAAGAAGAAAGTTTTGCGGAGATAAACCCTATTGATAGATTTTTTGCAGAAATAGAGAGCGAGATTGACTTCCAAGTTTCCACAGGAAGCATGGTTGTTAATGGCTTTGTTGTTGCTACTGCATGGAAGGCGGAAATAGAAAATGCCTATGAAATATTAATTAGCATGACCCAAAATGATTTTGTTAAAGAAACGCTACATAACGAAATGCACCACTATATGGAGTATGTAAGAAATCTTGCGGAAATAAATGCGATGATAGATGCTTCAAATGCGTTTTGGTATGACTATGACGATGATTTGTTATTTGGCTCGCTTGCCCGCATAACACGCTCTTGGAGAATAGCCCAAATGTATCGTGATAAAGCGTTGAGTCTTTTAGAGCGGCTACAAGTGGTAAATTCAGGCTGGCATCAGTTTGATGGTCGTTTGGATTTCTCTCTTTTCGTTTTTGATGCAGAAGATTTTCTTGAATGGATGAAGCAAGAGTTTCCTGAATTATGGAGAGAATAAGGAGGATTTATGAAGTTT
>WRBU01000154.1 GCA_009784355.1 Defluviitaleaceae bacterium | reverse complement strand
TTGCCTGCACGCAAAAATCCTCCGGTAGAAGCCAGCTTTGTAACCTTAAAGCCTTCTTCACTTAAAACATCAATAATTTGGAAGGCGTCCTCGTCGTGGATAATAGCCATAATAAGTTTATCCATAAATATTTTCCTCCTTAAACCTCTATTTTATTTAAAAAATTTTCAACATGACTAATAATTATTGCATGAATTTCATTGATGGGTAAGGTTGCGTCAATGGCTACGATGCGTTTGCCGCCATCTTGATTTGCAAGGTTGTTGTAACCCTCTTGCACAATATTATGATAGATTAATCCTTTGGACTCTATTCTGTCCAGCTCTTCTTGGGCAACCTTGCGGGCCAACCCCTGCTTTGCATCAATTTTTAAATAAAAAGTGAGGTTTGGCATGATGTTGGACGATACAAAACTATCTATTGTTTTCAGCATCTCCATATCTAACTGGTTTGCAAAACCTTGATATACAAAGGTGGAATCTGAAAACCTATCAGAAACAACAATTTTATGAGAATCTAAATTAGGCTTAATTACTTCGTCAATTAATTGGGTTCTAGCAGCAAAATACAACAAAGCCTCTGTACGGGCAGAGATATTATCGTTGCTTTTATTTTTTAAAATTTCACGAATTTTTTCGGAAATTGGGGTCGTTCCAGGGTCTCGCACCAAAACAACAGGCCTGCCCTTGACCGCCAAATAGTCGTGCAACATCTGTATTTGCGTGGATTTACCAGCACCTTCGCCGCCTTCAAAGCTAATAAATAATTTTCTCATTTAAAAATTATATCACAAAAACACATATTTGCAAAGATTTTTTTGTTGTGATATAATATAAAGACTTTGACCGACTTATATAGACAGGAGGAGCACAATGGCAGACGATAATAATAAAATTGCAGGTGACAGCAGCAATGACAACGAAGATTTAGATGCTATGCTCAAAGCCTTGATGAACGAAGATTCTCAAGACGACTGGAAACCTGATGAAAATTTTGTAGATATTATTGAAGGCAAGACCACAGACGAGAGTGAAGAAGAAGTGGAACAAGAGCCAGAAACTGAAAAAGATGACGAACTGCCTTTATACGAGCCAAAAGAGCAAGAAGACGAAAAAAAACCCAGCTTTTTGTCGGGTATTTTATCACGTTTTAAAAAAGATAAAGAAGATAAAGAGCCAAAAAGCAAAACAACTAAAATTATTTATGCCTTATCAGCTTTGGCAGGGCTGGCTGTTGTGGCTGTTGTAGTTTTGTTTTTGATAGACAGATTTGCAGACGATACGCCTGCACCACATGCTTTAATCCAGCCAGACGGCAGATTTAACAACGCAGCCTTTTCCTCTGTTGAGCTTTACGCCATTTTAGGCGAGGAAATTATCCCGCTCAATCAAGTCTTATTAGACGATGCGGCAACAGTATTTTATTTTGGAGGTAACCTTGACCAAACAAGATTTGTATTCGAACTGCAAGACTTTGATGGCAGGGTATATGACAGAGATATTACTTTTGCATCCAATCCATGGAGGCAGCTTATTTTAGAGCGTACCGAAATACGCTTTGAAGCAATGAGTAGGGACACAGAGGGTTTTACGTTATCTATAACCGACCTGCATAGTGGATATACAGCCAGTGTAGGCATGACTTTTGACGGGAGCTTAATACCCATTGGAAGATATATAAGCCGACCTGTTTCATTTAACAACATGCCAGTACAAGCATTAGGAGCAACGCTTAATCATGCCCAATTTTCAGCGTCTGGAAGCATTATCGACCTATTGGTTTTTCATAATTTTTCTGATGGAGGTATTGTTTTTTCACAAGCAAGTGATACAGATATAGTAAGCATAAGTCATCGCGGAACATTTGTTTCGCCCGTCAACAACGAATTACAATGGCTTACTTTTGATGAAAATATTACTTTGGCACGCATGGATTTCGGTCCTCTACGCTATTTGTCAGGAGAGGTGGAAATTTTTCTTGATGGAATATATAGGCGTTATGATGTAGGATATACCACGCCTTTAACACCCCTATTTTCTGTGGGTGCAGCAAGGTCTCGAACAATACAGCTTGATGCAAACCATCAAATGACACTCCACGGCATGATGCGCCAAGGCGACCTTTTTGTTATGCCTTTATATGGCACAAACCAAGAACAAAGAGTAGCAACCACAATACACGCCTATATTGTTGGCACAAATGCCGAGGGCGTTGAACAACGCTTGCCAGCAAATGTCCGTTATAGCTCGGTTGGTGCTGACGCACTTTTTGACCTAACCCAAAATGAATACATTGCACGAATGCCAATTTCCCAACTGCATTTAGAAATAGAGCATGTACTTGTAAGGTTACCTCAAATATCACAGGTCATTGACTTAAGCGACATAGCCCAAATAAATTTACAACCAAGCGAGTCCCGCCAAAATTTTGAAAACGCTATTATTGAGTATTTTGAAAATATAAGCATTGGTACAATCACCCAAGTGTCTAAAATGTACATTACAGGGAATAACGTTCATGCCACCGTTATTCAGCAAACTAACAATGCAAGAGACGCTTTAATGATTGGAACTTCCGTTCACGCCGTGCAAGGAACCGTGATAAACGGCATTTTTACACCAACAAGCGTACAAACTGCAATCATTGAATAGATAATCCTAGTTGTTTTTAGGCTGTGCAATGCACAGCTTTCAAACCCTTAGAAATCCTTTGAGGGATGGGCTTCAAAAAATCCACATTTATGGAGGTAATAGCTATATGCTAAAAATTAACACTCAAAGACTATTGCTCAGAACCATTAAACAAGAGGATTTAGATGCGGTTGCAGCTATATGGGGCGATGTTGAAAACAGCAAATATATGCCTGACCCACACTATACAAGCGGTTCTGAGATAGCAGAGATTCTTGATGATGACCCCGATTGCCCCGTTTATTACTTCGTGGCACTTCGTGATGGATTTGATGAAGTGATGGGTACTTGTAGCCTAGGATTTGAAAATGCTGATGCAGATGGATATTCCATAGGGTACAACATCAAAAAAGATTATCGGGGCAACGGGTATGCTGTTGAAATGGTTCGGGCTTTAATCGATTTTGCCCGTAAGTTAGGCGTTAAATCCATCACAGCACCCATTGCGAAGGAAAACAAAGCATCAATTAGGGTGGTGGAGAAGTGTGGCTTTGCCGTTGATGGAGAAAGCTCATTCAAAAAAAGTGGTACAGATATTGTACATGCCACATTCATTTATAGATTAAATCTGTGATTGTATTGGGTGCTCTGCTGTCGTTGAGGTAAGCCCCCAGACCCTAAATGCCCCCGCAAAATAGCGAGGGCATTTTTGTTTACTATATACCATATACCATTTAATGCATCTCAATTATGCGGAAATGACCACCTGCAACTTCACGCAACTCAAACCCTTCATTTAATGTGAGCACCCAATTTGAGCCTATGATGCTATTTCCGTCAAATTTTAGGCTATATGCAGGTATGCCGTGACGCCACATAACACTCCACAACATTAAATGACCTCCCCTGACTTGAAGTTCTCCAAATTCAGCAACATAGGTAATACTGCCGTAAAACACAGTGCGTTCGTCAAAACGCTCACCAACAAGCAAATGTATGTCTTCTTGCCCATAATCAAATTTCTCGTGATTATACAACTCGATACCTTGAAGAAATAGAAGACGTATTCCCTCGCCGTATCCTACTATAAACTCGCCCGTTGCATCAATCAATAGTATCGGCCCCGAGAAAGCGTCTTGGGCTTCTTGTGTTAAGCGTTCGGTTTCTGCTACCCATTCTTCTTGAAAAAACCTAACCTCTGAATATCCGTAACGCTCTAAATCGATTGCATCAAAGGGTATCACCTCATTTAAACCAATACCTTCTTTAAGCAAGGCGGCAAGGTCTGCTTCCCAGCTCAGTCCAATTCGCCAGTCAATATTAAATTCATCTAACAATAGTGCGTATAATGCACCTGTGTGATAACCAAATTGCTCTACAACATTATATCCGTCAATATCCATATTTCTCTCAATTAGAGCTATTCTGTCAGATAGGTTTTCTCTCCCTAAAGCTGCTTCTGTGTACACAGCCGTTCCTTCCACTATTTCAAATAT
>WRBU01000153.1 GCA_009784355.1 Defluviitaleaceae bacterium | reverse complement strand
GCTATTGAAAGCAAAGCACAGCGAAAAACGCATTTGGCAGTTTTCGATTATGTTTCCAAATGTAGTATATATGGGCTTTCCTGTAATTTCAGCTGTGTTTGGAGAAGAAGGCATGATACATGCCTCCATGTCTGCAATGATTTTCAACATCCTTGTTTTCACTTTTGGTACATATCTCATAAAAAACAGTCTAAACGAAAGAAAAAAAGGCAATAAAACGCCCATTACCGCCCATAATATACGCAAGATATTGTTTACGCCGACACTCGTCGCAATATATATCGGTGTTGTCTTTTTCATATTTAATATCGGTTTACCTACACCAATTTCAAGTGCAATATCGCTTTTTGGAGGAATGACAACCCCTCTTGCTATGCTTTTGATAGGCTCTTTGCTTGCAAAATATATAAGCCAGCTAGGTTTTGTAAAAATGTTTGGCGACTGGCGCATTTACGTTCTCGCTTTGGCTCGCCTCGCGGCAGTTCCTCTTTCAGCATATTTCACACTGATGCATCTTATAAACCCCGACACTTTGGGCGTTATAATAACCCTCTCCGCCATGCCAACCGCCGCCATAACTGTTGTTCTCACCCAAAATCACAAAGCCGACACGGCTTCTGCATTAAAAATTGTTGTAGTGTCGGACATCATTTGTTTGGCAACAATACCGCTTATTTCGCTACTGTTTGGATAGCTATTATAAGTATATAGACTGGGTATCATGCTACCAAAAAAGGCTTCTGCCTTCTCGTTTTCGAGTGAGAAACCTGTAATATTATTGATATGAATTAAAAAAATTCAAAACCGCTTGGACAAGCATAACAGCATTATCGCCCATATATAGTGGATTGCGTAACTCTAGAATTGGAATAAATGTTAAGCTATAGATAACACAGCAAACTATAACATAACAAATATATTTTTTTGCTACATTAAATGATTGTCTTTCTATAAACTTAATACGCACTATGCGATAGACCGAGCAAAGAGTCACAGTCAAGAGCAAGAACATTATTGCATATAGCAGAAGAATCCGATTGCCTCCCTCTGTAAATCTAAATACATGAGGAAAAAAACTCATAACTTGAAGTAGTACAAGTGAAATTATTACGATGATTGATTTTTTCATATGCAAAGGTTGTTTTTGGGTAAAGCGATAAATAATAAGAGGTATCGCAGCTACAAGACCCACAATAGTTAGTATATTTAACATTGGTGCATTGTCAATTACATTTCCTGTGGGGATATTTTCAACATATAAATCAAATAAAGTTGCCATAAACACGCTGGCAGTCAAAAAAGCCCCCTCGTGGTTTGCGTGTGTTCCATCTCTGGCATACAAGGAAAGCCCCGGGACGGTTCTGTATGCATAAACCCAAGCGTCGCCTGCATTTATTAAAATGATGTCGTTTTCATATGTAGCCTGTTTGTGCGCTTCGCTCAAAAAGACTTGCAATTCTTCATCAGGCTGACCATTTACATTTGCCCATGCTGGACTGTACAACACAGGAATAGCTCCGTTTTCCCTTATCTATTCGCTAAATAATCGAATGTCATTTAGAAACCACTCAATATCATTTATTGAGCTTCTTCCTCGTGCTTGCATGACAACATAGTCAAAGTTTCCGTTTTGCATTTCTCTCATGGCACTATCTCTCATAGTGCCACCTAAATTCACGCCATTTCTCGAGATATCGACATAGATTATTTCAATGTCATGTAGTCTTGCAAGTGCTTGTAATTGCCTTGGAATATTACCAGTGCGAACATGGCTATTGCCTACAAATAAAATTGAAACGGTGTCCGTTGTATCCTGAAAATTTTGATTTGAGCAACCAACAAAAACGCCAAAAATAAGCATTAGTATAATCAAAGTTCCGAGTGCATTTTTTCTGTTCATATTCACCAATCACTCCACAAACAGTAGGTTTTAATCTAGAGTTAGCATAAGATAGATATTATTATTAAAATATTATTTGCCTTTTCCGGTTTTAAAGTCAACCGCAAAGCCAATGCAAACCCCAATCGGCAACAACGCCCAAAAAGCAGGATGAACAAACACACCCAATAACACACCGCTGGTTACTCCTGTGGTCATCCCAAATACTTTTCCAAAATGACTTTTAATAACCATCACCCCCAAATACAAAATCATAATCATGGTATAAAAATACAAAAATCCATGCCGTTTAGCTCATTTTATCAAAAGATGGGCAAAGCTCCGTCATAAAACATTCGCCGCATTTTGCCCGTGGTGCTTTGCAAATTTCACGACCAAAGGCAATTATTTGGTGGTTATATCGTATCCAATGAGTTTTCGGCAAAATTTTCATTAGGTCAAATTCAATTTTTGTTGGGTCTGTGTTTTTTGTAAGCCCAAGCCGTGCCGAAATCCGCTTTACGTGGGTATCCACCACAACGCTGGGCAGTCCAAAAATGTGGCATCGCACTACATTTGCCGTCTTGCGTCCAACGCCCGCCAAAGCCGTCAGCTCTTCCACGCTTGACGGCAAAACGCCGCTGTGATGCTCCAAAAGCTGTTGCATAGCTGTAATAATATTTTTTGCCTTGTTGCGGTAAAACCCGGTCTGGCGCACATCTTGCTCCATTTCTGACTGTTTTGCATTTGCAAATGCCTCCATGGTGGGATATTTTACAAATAAATTTTCAGTAACGATATTCACACGGTCATCTGTACATTGAGCACTTAAAATAGTAGCAATTAATAATTCATGCGGCTGGGTGTAGTTTAAATAGCATTTATCTTCAAAAGGGTAGCGAGCATCAAGTGCCGCAAGTATCGCATTTAAACGTTCTTTTTTCTTCATTAAATTCACCCCGAAAATAAAGCTGTCGCAATGACAGCTTATAGAATTTATGGGTCATACTAATTCCATTTAAAATCATGGACTGCTCTCTTTCGATATTCCCAAACGCCTTGCGTTTGGGGCTCAGTCGGCACTCCATGTATTAAATTGGAATTAGTATCAGTTATGCATTGCAATAATTAAATTTCACCGCTTCCAGCATGGGTTGTTTTAAAAATGTGTATGTCTTTTTTGATGCTGTTGACATTGGCTTCCACTTCTTCAAAATGCTTTATTATATTTTTAAGCTCCGCAGCAATCGTACGCACTTCATCCCTAACAGACTGAAATTCTGAGCGCAAAGGTTCTGCCGTTGATTTAATCATTTGGGACTCTGCTTTAAGCACTCTAAAATCACCTTTAAAGGCTTGGGTTTCTGCATTTATAGAGCGCATTTCACCCTTAATTGCTTGTACATCCAGCTGCATAGCACGTAATTCAGAGCGCAACCCAACAAGCTCTGAAATTGCCGTTGCAAAGCCCTGCTCAATTTTATTTATTTTAGATTCCGTGCCGCCAAATTTGTTTATCAAATCCGCCGACATAGCAACTTGATGCTCCAACAAAGCAGTCATCATATCCAATTTGTCCATTAAAATCACCTTTCGCATGGTTTTTTACAATTTTACCACAACATAAATATAAAGTCAAGAAAAGCCCTTTATAAAAAGGGCGTGTTGACTAGCGTGAAAATTCTCGTTCGAATTTTATGAATTTTCAACACGCTCTAAAAGGGCAAGAAAAAAAGCACGAGACCGGATTTGAACCGGCGACCCTCGCCTTGGCAAGGCGATGCTCTACCACTGAGCCACTCGTGCAATGGGGAATATCGCAACCCCACTTTTACTATTATACACATTTTTTTTTGCTTGTCAACACTAAATTTCATTTTTTTCAAAATTATTTTTCGTCTTTGGAATTCACAAGAATTTCGTATAAAAGCCCCATGCGAACATACATCCCGTTAAGAGATTGCTCAAAGTACAACGCACGTGGGTCATCGTCCACATCTGTACAAATTTCATTGTTGCGTGGCAAAGGATGAAGAATTATAGTGCCGTCACCAAAATGCGCCATGCCTTCTTTGTTTATCACAATTTCCTCGGCCTCTATACCTTTTTCCAAAAAACGCTCGGTTTGTGTGCGGGTTTGATAAATAACGTCTAGGTCCGTTGGTAGTTGGTTTAGCTTATCAACCGTTACATACTTAACACCATTTTTTTGCATATACTCAATATATTCAGCAGGCAGTGCCAAACTTGGTATGCTGAGTCCGTAGAT
>WRBU01000152.1 GCA_009784355.1 Defluviitaleaceae bacterium | reverse complement strand
TTCCCTTAAGCCTTTTGCGGATTATATTTTGCACCAGCCAGCAGATTTGCTTAATGAGGATGCGGCGGCTGTTGTTGCGTACAAAGGTGTACACATCGACCTTGTAACACCGCAAAGTTACGATGAAATTTATGACTTGTTAATGCAAACCATATATCTTAAAGAACTTGTTGTTACACTGAAGTATCAAGCAAACACTGCCCTTAATGTACAAGGTGGTGCTGATGCAGTGAAAGATGCATCGGATATTGAGATGACTGCTTTGCAGCTTAATACAGGCGAAGTTCCTATTATTGATACTGTTGCTGCGGATGCAGTTGCAATGGCAGCTGTAGCAGGCGGCAACCAAGCAGCAAAACGCTCAACAGGACAAGCTGTTATTTCTGTAAATGTTTCCAAGTTAGACCAGCTTTTAAAGCTAATGGGTGAACTTGTTATTGTTGAGGCTATGGTTACTCAAAACCCTGAATTAGAAGGTTTGCAGCTTGAAAATTTCCATCGTGAGGTGCGCCAGCTTAAAAAGATTATAAAAGATGTTCAAGAAACTGTAATGACAATGCGCCTTGTTTCGTTAAGCGGCACATTCTTTAAGATGAATCGCATTGTTAGGGATATGTGTAAGGCATTAAACAAAGATTGTGCCCTTGACATCGTGGGTGAAAATACCGAAGTGGACAAGAATATCATTGAACACATCGGCGACCCGATAATGCATATTGTACGCAACAGCCTTGACCACGGCATAGAATCCCCAGAAAAACGCCGTGCGGCTGGAAAGTCGGAAAAAGGGCGGATTTTACTTGAAGCGCGCAATGCAGGCAGTGAAGTTTGGATTATAATTGAGGATGATGGTGCAGGGTTAAACAAAGACCGTATCATGGAAAAGGCACGCGCCAACGGACTTTTGAAGAAGCCGGAAAATGAGTATACTGACCGTGAAATCTTCCAATTCATATTTATGCCAGGTTTTTCAACAAATGAAGTAGTAACAAGTTACAGCGGTCGTGGCGTGGGTATGGATGTTGTAAACAAAAACCTTGAATTTGTTGGCGGCAGCGTTGTTGTTGATTCTACCCCAGGTCAGGGTTCTGTATTTACAATGAAAATCCCTCTTACCCTTGCTATTATTGAGGGCATGGTTATCAAAGTCGCCGGAGCAAAATACACTATACCGATTGTGTCTATTCGGGATTCTTTCCGTCCAAATCCAGACGATATATTTATGGACCCAGACGGCAATGAAATGATAACCGTACGCGGCGACCATTATAATGTTGTGCGCTTGCATGAATTTTATGGACTTGATGGTGAAGTTAAAGAAACAAAAGACGGCATTATGATGATTATTGAAAATGGCGACGATGCCGTTTGCCTATTTGTTGATGACCTTATCGGTGAACAGCAAGTGGTTGTTAAGTCCATTCCAAAATACATCAAAAAGATTCGTGGTGTATCTGGATGTACTCTTTTAGGCAATGGTGAAATAAGCCTTATCGCTGATGTTGCTGGATTTTTTGATAAATAGATGTAAGTAATTGCTAGTCCAGTATTTCCGTAGAATCGAGGAGGAATAGAGTATATGAGTATTAGTGTAGAAAGCGATTTTATGATGGAAGAACGTACTGCGGCGGATATTACCCGCAATTTGTATCTGTCTTTTGTTATCGAAGATGAGCAATACGCAGTGGAAATTAGCAGCATAAAGGAGATTATTGGAGTTGTCCCAATAACGGTTGTGCCGCAAACTGAAAAATACATTAAAGGAATTATCAATCTTCGCGGGGACATTATTCCAGTTATTGACATGCGCTTGCGCTTTATGAAGCCAGAAATAGAATATGACGACCAAACATGTATTGTAGTAGTTCTTTATGAAGACTATATTCTCGGCTTGATTGTTGACCGCATTATTGGCGTATATACTTTGGAGGATGGGATGATTTCCTCACCCCCAAATTCGAAGCTGAGCTATGCCAACCAATTTGTAAAAAATATTGGGCGCAAAGACGAAGGCATTATGCTTTTGCTTGATTTAGAGAAAATACTGTTTGTTTAAAAGGCGTGGACGGTCTTTGGTCGTCCACTTAAATATTGGAGGTTATTATGAAAATCCTTGTACTTAACTGCGGGTCTTCTTCACTAAAATATCAGTTGGTTGATATGCAAACCGAAATTGCCCTTGCAAAAGGATTGGTAGAGCGCATCGGAATAGAAAATTCCCGTATTGTCCATCAAAAAGGCGAAAGTGAAAAAATTACCACAACAACCGATATTCCAAATCATCAAGTCGCCGTGCAGCTTGCTATTGATGCCTTGCTCCATGCTGACTACGGTGTAATTTCGGATATAAAAGAAATTGGTGCAGTTGGTCACAGAGTTGTACACGGCGGCGAAAACTTTGCACAGGCTGTTATTGTTGATGAAGAAGTGAAAAAAGCTATTGCAGAATGTAGCTCTCTTGCACCCTTGCACAACCCAGCAAATCTTGTGGGAATTGAAGCCTGTGAAAAGATTTTGAATGTAAAACAAGTTGTTGTTTTTGACACAGCCTTTCATCAAACAATGCCGGAAAAAGCCTTCATGTACGCTCTTCCCTACGGGCTGTACGACAAATATAAGATACGCCGCTATGGCTTTCATGGTACAAGTCATAAATTTGTATCGGCACAGGCTGCTGCTCTTTTGGGCAAGCCAATTAGTGAGCTAAAACTTATTTCTTGCCATCTTGGCAATGGGGCGAGTGTTTGTGCTATAAATGCCGGTAAATGCGTGGATACCTCTATGGGTTTAACCCCGCTCGAAGGCTTGATTATGGGCACACGTTCAGGCGACATGGACCCAGCCGCTGTTACTTTTGTTATGGAAAAAGAGAAACTTTCGCCATCAAGCATGGATGATTTGATGAACAAAACCAGCGGTGTTTTGGGTATATCTGGAGTTTCCAGCGATTTCAGAGATTTGGAAGAAGCTGCAAATGACGGAAATGAACGTGCAAAACTTGCACTTGATATGTATGCATATCGTGTTGCAAAATATATTGGTGCATATACAGCAGCTATGAATGGTGTAGACGCTATCATATTCACTGCTGGTGTTGGCGAAAACGACGCTGGCACTCGCAAAGCAATTTGTAGCTACTTGGGCTATCTTGGCGTTAGCATTGATGACGACAAGAACAAAAAGCGGGGGATAGAAATCATCATTTCCAACGATGACGCTAAAACCAAAGTTTGTGTTATTCCTACTAATGAGGAATTGACAATTTCAAGAGAAACTTTGGAGCTAGTAAAATAGAATATATTGACAGGGCGATTGCGAGTTGTTGGCAGTCGCCCCCTACATTATTTAAAAAAGGTATTGACAAGCTGGTAAATATATGATATTCTGCGGGGAGTGCAAACATAAGATGTACGACATTAGAAAGATTGGCAAAAAAGGAATTGCTGTGCGTGAGGAATTAGATTTACTTCTTCCGCCTGAGTTTGGGGCAGGAGAGAGAACGCTGGTTTCCTTTGTTGGCAAACTAACGAATGTGGCTGTTGGCAGCTATATTCTTGAAGGTGAAGCGAGAAGCACTTTCGCAACTCTTTGTAGCCGTTGCCTTAAGCCTTGCGAAAATTCCGTAGAGTTTTCTATTGCAGAAAATTTTGTGGAATCGGGGGTGGCAGAGCCACCCGATTATTGCGATATTGTGTTTGATGATGAAGTCATACGCATAATGACCGCAATACATCGAAACTTGCTTGCCAATATCCCGTATCATTTTCTTTGCAGCGAAAATTGTGCTGGGCTTTGTCAACATTGTGGCGTAGATTTAAACCACAATACTTGTGATTGCAACGATATGCCAACAGGTGTTTTTGCGGAGTTGTTGGCAGAAATAAAAACAGGAGGTGTTAATCAATGATAGGTCCAAAAAATAAAAGCTCGAAAGGTCGCCGTAACAAAAGACGTGCTCAGAGCTTTAAAATAGCAAAGGCAACTTTGGCTGTATGCCCGTCATGCAGCGAATATAAATTACCGCATACAATTTGCAAGGCTTGCGGCAACTACAAAAAAGTTGAGTACATTAAAAAGGACTAATTTATGAACAGAGAAATTGTTGTCGCTGTTGACGCTATGGGAGCAGATGCAGGAGCAGAAGTAGCAGTTTTGGGAGCGGTGCAAGC
>WRBU01000151.1 GCA_009784355.1 Defluviitaleaceae bacterium | reverse complement strand
TTCCGCCACTCGTCGTCAGCAGAACCCGCACGACCCTTTGGGGTCGAGCGGAACCTGCTTCCTAGATTGACGAAAATTCAGCTCTCAAATCCGCGCAACCCATTAATGTGAACACGCTCTAATACGACGCACAAATTTAGACTAAACAAGCACAATTCAAGATTGTACCGTCATACAATAGCCCACGCAGTAATTTTATTAAAGGAGAGATGAGAATTGGGAGAGGGTAAATTATTGCTGCAGGTTGTTGCGGCTGATGGCGGCGTTTTAATAGGCGGTGCGGTTATTTCTTTAACAAATGAAGCAGGAGAAAGGGTGTACGAGCTAACAACAGATGCAACAGGTCACGCGCCTGAAATTTCATTAGCTGCACCATGCAGCACGCTTTGCGAAACTCCACACCCAGAAGAAAGGCGGTATTACTTGTATAATGCTCGTGTGTCTGCTGCGGGCTACCGCACAATGACGTACCGGGGCATTATGATATTTGACCAAAGCACGGCAATACAAGTAATAGAGCTTCATCCTGCAATCTTAAACGAAAAGGATTTTGACACAGAGGAATTTTTGGACATTGCTGGTCATGCATTGTGCCATCCAGAAATGCCTCTTCCACAGGATGACCCGCCAGATATTAGGGTGCTTCCTCATGTTTTCATACCCAACTTTGTAACAGTGCATCTTGGCAGACCAACGGTGGCTGCGCAAACTGTACGTGTGCCATTTATTGAATATGTAAAAAATGTAGCGTCGCATGAAATTTTTGACGTGTGGCCGGAGCAAGCCATTGTTGCGAATGTGTATTGCATTGTGTCGCTGACGTTAAACCGTATTTTTACCGAGTTTTACCGTAAACGTGGTCAAAATTTTGATATAACAAACCACACAAGCATGGACCAAATGTACGTACACCATGGTACGATTGGCTCAAGAATTTCTAATATTGTTGACCGCATTTTTACAAATTATTTGGCGCAGGTTGGTCATTTAGAGCCGTTTTTAGCGTTGTATAACGATGGAGTTGTGGCAAACATCCCTGGACGCTTGTCGCAGTGGGGCTCGTTTTACGATGCTAGGGACAGGGGGATGAGTGCGTGGCAGATTATTCAAAAATATTACAGACAAAATTTAGAGCTTCGTGATTGCGACAAGTTTACAGGGCCTTTGGAGTCTTGGCCGGGGTCAAGCCTTTCAATAGGCTCACGGGGTAACGCTGTTGCCACCATGCAGCGATATTTAAACCGAGTTTTAGGGCGTTATACAGATGTTATAATCAATCCCGTTGACGGCATTTTTGGCGAGAGCACCCAGCGCAGTGTGCGGTTATTCCAGCAAATTTACAATCTGCCGCAAACAGGTATTATTGACCGTGCAACATGGTACCAAATAGGGCGAATTTACGGCATAGAAAAAGCATTGTGGGAAATGAACAGCGAAGGAGTGCGTATAGGCATTGGCACAACGCCGCCAAGCGTGATTATTCGTGAAGGGGCAACGGGCAGGCATGTCACGGAGTTGCAGTTTTTGCTGGATTTCATCGGGATGTATTACGAAGAAATTCCCTTTGTGGCAGACACAAGCCGCTTTGAAAGGCTGACAACAGCCGCTGTGCGTGCATTCCAAACCCGTTTTGGGCTTACCGTAGACGGTGTGGTAGGGCCAAACACTTGGCGAAGGCTTTATGAAATATACTGGGGAATTGTGAACAACACCCCGAGCCCAACCCCCACGCCGCCGCCGCAAAATCCACCCGGAATGCCTGCTTATCCTGGCTCGCCAATTCGCCTTGGAGCAACAGGCGATGCCGTTTTACGGATACAGCGTGCGCTAAACCGAATTGCAACGGCAGTACCAAGTGTGCCAACCGTTCCAGAAGATGGCATTTACGGAGAAGTTACCCGCAATTCTATAATGGCTTTCCAGCGTATTTTCGGACTTTCTATCGACGGCGTGGTCGGGCCGATAACATGGGATAGACTTTTTAGAGAGTATCTTGACTTACAACCGAACGAAGGTACAACACCGCCGCCAACACCATTGCCGCAATACCCCGGCTCGCCAATTCGTCAAGGAGCAACAGGGGAAAGTGTCCGTCAAATTCAACGTGCAATAAATATGCTGCTCCCCTGCCAGCCACGTCTTTGGCGACTTAACGAAGATGGTATTTTTGGACCAAACACAAGGGATGCTGTATTGACTTTCCAAAGCATTTTTGGACTGTCTGCCGACGGGGTGGTTGGACCGATAACATGGGATAGACTAATGCGTGAAGCGCAGGCTTGCGCCGAAAGGGGTTCACAGCCCACGCCATCCCCTACTCCGCAATACCCCGGCAGCCCTGTCCGCATAGGTGCGCAAGGCGAAAGTGTGCGTCAAATTCAACAAGCCATAAACCGCCTTGTGCCGCAATACCCAAACCGCCTATGGAGACTTAATGAAGACGGTATTTTTGGACCAAACACCCAAAATGCAATTTTCACATTCCAATCTATTTTCGGACTAACAACAGACGGCGTGGTTGGGCCGATGACATGGGATAGGCTAATGCGGGAATCCGCCGCAAACCGAATTATGTCAGTTGAAATGGAAAATGAAATAGAAGATGCTTCCGAGCCGCAGCAATACAACCCACTAACCTTATTCGCCAGCTTACTTTTTACAAGGCGGTAATAACCAGTCCCCACAAGCATTGTGCATTGTGGGGACTTATTTTATATTAAGACCCCGAAAATAAAGTGCTTTTTTAAAAGATTATACACATAAAACGTGTTGGATGTCGCAAGCTAGTTTTGTTATAATAAAATATGCGGTTGATTGGGGGAGTATTGATGAAAATTAACAATGAGCTTATAGTAAAGCTGCGAAAAGAATCTAACCTTACCCAAAAAGAGCTGGCAGAAAAACTCTTTATGTCTCAGCAACATTTATCACGCATAGAAAAAGGCGAAAATGATATAGACCTATGGGGGTTTATTTCTATAATGCAAGCCGTTGGCCGCGGCGGTGAAGATTATTGGCTTTTATATTTAAGCACAAAAGAGTTTGAGCAATACAAGCAATTTGTGCGGTTGCGACATCTTATGCTCACTAATGACCACAAAAAAGCAAAGACCATAATCGCAAACTTAATTAATAAAGGAATAACACGCAAAAGCTCCACAATATCACAATATATTCAATTTTCACAACTAAAAATAGATTATGCAGATAAAAAAATTAGCATACCCGACGCATTTGAAAAGTCTCTTGCCCTATTGTCTATGTCCTTAAAAAATTTTGATAAAGACAAAATATCAACATATCGCCTTACATCCAACGAAATAATAATTATATCATTTATTGCAATCACTTTATTGCGTGATAAAGGCGAAGTGCAAAGTTCTATTGCAATTTTGAGAGATTTAGTTGACAGCCGTGAAAATTTCTTGTTATCTGCCGAGGAATCAAGGTTCATTTACCCACCTCTTGCTTTTTCATTGTCAAATTTTCTTGGAAAGGCTGGCTCTTATGAAGAAGCATTCAAGGTTTGCCATCAAGCAATAGATATTTGCAAAGAAGTCAATGACTTTCGCCTTATTCCTAATCTTAAATACAACCTAGCTTTTTCTGGATATTATGCCAAAATATATGACGAGGCAGCTTTAAAAGAGCTATTACTTGAGGCATTTTACACCGCGAAGGCATTTGGCAGACACGACCTTGCCAAAATATTAGCAGAAGACATAAAGGAAAGTCTTGGAATTGAAATACCCCAGCATTAAATTTAAATGGTAAGGGGCGGGCATTGCCCGCCTATTTTATTCCCATCAAACCCGCATTTTTTATAGAAAGGTTTCGTATTCTTAACCTTTCTGCTCTTTTTTAAAAAAACGATGCACAAAATGCCGCAAAATAGGGATTTGATAGACCAAACATATGTTTTTATACTCATAAAGCGTGTTGGATATTGTAAATTGGTTCTGCTACAATAATGTAACATCATTTATGAAAGGAGCAAAAAACATGAAAAACAAAACAAGTAAAATCGGAACAAGAATAGTTGCCATTTTACTGACGTTAGTGATGTTTAATTCAACTGTTTTTGCGTATAGCTCGGAGAGTTTTTTAAATGACTATCCAGAGCATACCTACGAAACAGATTCTAACGAACCTAACGGCAACGCTGATGATGATTTGCTAAATTTGGCAAACGAAGGCACACAAGAAATAGATG
>WRBU01000150.1 GCA_009784355.1 Defluviitaleaceae bacterium | reverse complement strand
TGTGAGAAAAGTCGTTGTCGGCAAGAATTTTGCTGTATTTATACTCTGTGTTGATGTCAAAAATCAACGTACCGCCTGAATTTAAATAATTTTTGCAAAGAGTGAAAATTTGCACCAATTCTTCATAGCTTAAAATATAATTAATGCTGTCACAAAGGCAAATGATGGCATCAACGCTGCCGTAGAGCTCAAAACTGCGCATATCTTGCATTAGATAAAGCGTTGCGTCATCTTTTTGGCGAGCCTCTGTAAGCATTTCAGGTGAGGCATCTATACCGATGGTTTCATAGCCTTTTTTGGCAAAAATTTGCGACATACTACCTGTGCCGCAAGCCAAATCCAGCACTAGCTTCGGTTTTACGCCGCTGTGCTTTTCCCAAAGGTCTTCGATAAAATCTGCCCAATTATTATATGGAGCCTGCATGAATTTATCGTAAACTTGAGCAAAAATGCTATATATTTCCATTATATTTACCTCATATTAAGCAACCACAGACTAACTCCAACCACAATCCTTCTCTCCCTCGTCCTTACGATGTATTTGACCAAAGTTCGGTCAAATACACCTGCCGTCCTCTTGGTCGGAAGGATTGGATTGGAGTAAATCTGTGGTTACTTAGTATTCATCATTTTTACGGTTGGCACGGCGGCGGCGCACTGCCATTATACCGCCGATTCTTCCACTTTCTTTTGCCGTTAAGTTTTTCCATCCGCCTTCTTTTACTTTGTCAAGCAACCCTAGCTCCTCGGCTATTTCGTATTTCATCATGTCTTTTTCCGCACTCTTTTTCATAATAAACCTCCGCTCGAATATTGTCAATACTTTATCATTGCCAAACGAGCAAAAATTTATTGACTTTTTTAAAATGTGGGCGTATAATGGATATAATTTACTATGAAGGGGGGATGGCTGATGAAGAGGTTGAGCTTGGCTGTAATTGGAGCCACGGGTATGGTAGGCGGTTTTTTTGTAAAAGTGTTGGAGGAGCGTAATTTTCCTGCTACTGATTTAAAATTCTACGCTTCACCACGCTCTGCGGGGAAAAAGATTTTGTTCAAAAATAAAGAATATAATATTCTTGCTTTGAATGATGACATTTTTAATGAGGATATAGACATTGCGTTGTTTGCTGCGGGTGGCGATATTTCAGCACAATATGCACCAATGTTGGCAAAAAAAGGTGTCGTTTGTATCGACAACTCTTCAAAGTTTCGCATGGATGCCTCTGTTCCTCTTGTTGTGCCTGAGGTTAATGCCGATGAGGCAAAAAAGCATGATGGCATAATTGCCAATCCGAATTGCTCCACAATACAGTCCGTGGTTGCTCTTGCTCCCTTGCAAAAGGCTTTTGGTATAAAGCGAGTGTCTTATACTACTTATCAAGCAGTGTCAGGTGCTGGGCAAGAAGGGGCAAATGATTTGCAACGTGGGCTTGACGGCTTGTCGCATCAAAAATTTTCCCACCCCATATACAATAATGTCATTCCTCAAATTGATATCTTTACAGAAAATGGATATACGGGCGAAGAAATGAAAATGATAAAAGAAACCCGTAAAATTTTGGGCGTGCAAGACTTACCAGTAACCGCAACATGTGTGCGTGTGCCTATTTTTAACGCACACTCCGTAAGCATAAATGTGGAGCTTGTGAATACGTTTGATGTAAAGGATGTTGTCCAAGTGTTGCAAAACGCCTCTGGCGTTGTTGTAATGAATGACTGGGCAAAAGGAGAGTATCCTATGCCAATAACAGCAGACGGCAAAGATGAGGTATATATTGGGCGTATAAGGCGTGACGAAAGCATTGCAAATGGACTTAATATGTGGGTTGTGGCGGATAATGTACGCAAAGGCGCGGCGACGAACGCCGTGCAAATTGCGGAATTGTTAATATAGGAGGGGGAAGCGCAATGCCGATTTTTCAAGGGGTAGGGACAGCAATAGTTACGCCTTTTAACGAACAGGGTGAGGTGGACTACAATGTATTGAGCAAATTCATTGAGTTTCAAATTACAAATGATGTAGATGCCCTAATTGTTTGCGGCACAACGGGTGAAGCGGCAACGCTGACTTATGAAGAGCGTTTTAATGTGGTAAAATTTGTAGCAGAGCAAGTTGCTGGCCGTGTACCTGTTATTGGCGGTGGTGGCTCAAATTCTACCCCCAATACCATTCGTCTTTGCCAAGACGTGCAAGAAGCGGGCGCAGATGCATTGCTGGTTGTAACGCCGTATTACAACAAAACAACACAAAAAGGCTTGGTAGAGCATTATACAATGCTTGCTACCGAGGTTGACTTACCAATTATTGTTTACAATGTGCCGGGTCGCACGGGCTTGAATATTGAGCCGGAAACTCTTGCAAAAATTGCGCAAATTGACAAAATTGTTGGAACGAAAGAAGCTGCTGGGGATATTGTCCAAACCGCAAAAATGGCCGCTCTTGTGCCCGATGATTTTGCTATTTATGCAGGTAATTGTAATGAAGTTCTTCCCACACTTTCTTTGGGAGGTGTTGGCTGCATATCTGTTATGGGCAATGTTGCACCAAAAGATTTGCACGACATTTGCGTGGCATTTAGAAATGGGGATTTAGAATTAGCGAAAAAACTTCAACATAAAGCATTAGCGTTGGTTGATGCCTTGTTTTATGAGCTTAATCCGATTCCTGTTAAGCATATTCTTACACAAATGGGCTTTGCTGTGGGGGTTTCCCGTGCACCGCTAACAACCCTTGAAGAAGGCAGCATTGAGATTATTAATAAAGCCGCAAGAGATTATGGACTAATTTAGGACGTGTTAATATAAAGATGTCGCACGCCTTTTCGGTCAGTATTTCCACTGCTTTTCGCCGAAAGAGCCGCACGACCCATTTATGTTAAAACACCCTAGGCTTTGAAAAACGGAGGACAAAAGATAAAATGAAAATTTCAAATTTATTAAAATTACTTGTATTAGTTGCGCTTGCCCTGTTTATTTTTGTTGCTTGCGGACGTGAAGACGGCGAAGAAAATGAATATGAGGCAATATTTGATGAAAACGCACCTGTTGCTGTGGTGGATGGTGTAAATATCTACCCCGCTGATATTTATCCACATTTACGTCAAGCCGAACACATGTTTGGTATTGAGTTTTTGATGATGCACAACACTTCTACAATAGATTTTGAAGCGGAGCTTGAATACGGCTTAACCTTTGGAGATGCTATTAGGCAAGAAGCGGTTAGAGCCGCCGCTTTTGAAATGATGTTGGAAAACTATGCAGTAAGTTTGGGCATGGAAGTTTCTGCAGCGATGCGGGCGGAGATTGAAGAGGAAGTTGACATCATATTGGCGATGTTGGGAGAACAATATTCGGCTGCTCTTGCCAGTCAAGGTTTTGCAAGCAGATATGAGCTTGAAGAAGCCTTTGCGTCACAGTATTTGATTGAGAGTATGCTGGAATACGTTATAAATAACCCTTTGGAATTTGCGCAATTTGAACATCATGTTCCTGAAGATGCTGCGGCAGAAGGCATGACTCAAGCTGAGAGCATTTTGCAAAGATTGCATGATGGTGAAGACTTTGACGAGCTTATGTTTGCATATAGCCAAGACCCGGGTTTGGAGTTCAGCCCTGAGGGATACACATTCATAGGAGGCATAGGTATGATGGTGTCTGAATTTGAGCGCACTACAAGAGAACTCGAAATTGGCGAAATTAGTGGTATTGTTATTACAGATTTGGGCGTGGGTCGTGGCTTTGGTGCTCATATTATACAACGTATTGAGCCTAATACGGAGGAAATTGATGATATGTATGAAGAGGGCGACGAAGTGCTTGCCTCCAAACATATTTTGATATTACTACCATCCCGCCCAGTAGCTTTGGAAGAAAGAATGATACAAGCGATTATACGCGGGGCATATCATTGGGTGTTGGATGCAGACATAGAATTTTTGCCAAATCTTGATACCGCACCTTTGCAGCAACCGAATTTATTTTAGGAATAAAAATCACTCCTTTGCGAAAAATAACAGCAAAACTTTCAGGAGGATGATTAAATGAATCAAGATATCAAGTGTAGTGTAAACAGTTGTAAGTTTTACGAAGGTAACCATTGTAACCTCGGAGGTATAACGGTTGGAAGCGACAGCCTAACAGGTGATGCTCGCACTAACCGCGAAACAAATTGCTGCAGTTTTACTAAAAAGTGATGCTAGACAGATGCCTCGCCGCCTGCGAGGTTTTTTGTTTGTGGTAATGATGCAGTGTGTCAAAAGACA
>WRBU01000149.1 GCA_009784355.1 Defluviitaleaceae bacterium | reverse complement strand
GGATACAGCTTTATCTTTGGCACGGATGCTATTATAGGAATAAAGCCCGCCTTAAATGTCAAGCCGCCCATAATTAAGGCATACGGCAAAATAAGGTCTTCTCTTGGGGTAGCGGCAATAATTTCCGTCAATGCCACAATGTCAAATGTGCCTGCTATCATGTATAAATACGCCAAACCAAACAGGTATAACTGCATGGCTACAATATTGACCATCAAATACACCATGCCCATAAACATATTGCGGCGGTGACGGTAATACATAAGCAAAATTATTACAACAATGGTGCTAACCTCTACCATTACAAAGATGTTAAATAAATCTCGGGTTAGGAAAATACCAACCAAAGCACCTTCTAGCAAAAACAGCAAGCACCAAAACAGCCTCTGGTTACTTTCGTTAAAGCTATATATGGACACCACCAAAAACAACGAAGCCGTCATTAGTACAAAAATTGCAGCAGAGTCGTTGGCATAAAGCAAAATGCCCAAAAGCCCGTCATACCCACCTATGTAGGTTGTTAAGCCAACATCCCTTGTTTGCATTACCAACCAAGCAGAAAACGCCACAAAAAGTGCCTGAAATATTATCGCAATAACTTTTGCACCTTTGTTAGATGAAAACACGAAAAGGAAAACGGCTATTAATACTGGTATTATTACAAAATAGGTTAAATAGTCTACAACCATAATTATGCCTCCGCCTCCTTATCTTGAATTTCATATACCACATCGCTTAATGTGTGGTCATATCCACCTTCGGTTTCTTTGTTTGCCAATTCAGTCAAAGACTTCCAGTCGGTTGTTTTGTACTTTCTGTGTAAAGTATTTATCATAATGATATTAATAGCAGTTACGCAAAAACCTATGATTATAGTAGTTATCATCAAGGCTTGCGGCACGGGGTCTGCAAATGTGTAAAAATAATTTTCCAAATGATACGGTGTTTCCAAAATGGGGGGTATCCGCCCAAGACGGCTTCCCATTGCAATCCAAAAAGTAATTACGCCACCGTTAAGTATTATCATGTATACAATGGACTTAATGACATTATTTGCCGTGATAAGACCAAAGATTGATATGAAGAAGAGCACGATGGGGAAAAGCTCTAAAATACTCATTCCAAAAATTTCCATTAAATATCACGCCCTTTCGCCTACATTCTCTCAATAGTAATATATCTGTAAAACAGTACAAAGAAGCCGCACGCCACCTTCATGCCTACAAGCGAGTTTGCAAGAATAAGATGGATATTTTGGAAGGTTGTCAAATGCTCGGGGAAGTTTTGATATACCACAGAATTTGTATCAATAAATACTGTGATAATCGCCACAGCAGCAAGTGCCACGAAAATAAGCTCCTCCATTTTCAACACCTTATTAACAGGCATGTCGTAAATATTGTGTATCATATAACGGCAGATGAAAAAGCACGCAACAGCCACGCCGCCTTGGAAGCCGCCGCCAGCAGAAATATGCCCGTTCATAATTAGGTATATACCAAAAATGAGAATAAGCGGGCTTATAATACGAATGGAATAAAACGCCACCCTATCTCTTTTCACGTCGCTGGTTTTTCCTGACTTAATATAGTCTTTGCTAAACCAAGACAGATGCCCAACCGCCATAACAGCAATTACAAGAAGCAATGCCTCAAAAAGAGTATCGTAAAGCCTGTATCCCATAAGTATTGCGCCAATTACGTTTTGTCCGCCTACATCGTCCCCTGCCCGAAGCAAGTATTGGTTGCGCAAATACAAATTTGCGTCAATTTGCGGATAAAAGTTGATAAAAAGTGCCGCTATACCGCCAACAAAAATGAATGCCAAAATAATTTTGCCAATAGCTCCATTTTTTTTAGAAGTTGGTCCGATAGTTGCTTTTCTTGCGTCTTTGCCATAGTATTTTTCGGCAGCAACAATAAAGAAAATAATAGCATACGCACCAATGGCGGCCTCTGCCATGGCAACGTCCGGGCTGCCAAGAGCAAGATACACCAAAGAAATCAATAATGAAAAAATGCAGGTGTATATTATAATGCGATACACACGGCGTTCAAAAATTATCATTGAAAGGCTCGCCATGCACAAAAAAATTAGAATATAGACTATATCCATATGTTCACGTCCTCCAAACACTCAATAATTACGTAAGCACGGATTTACTCCAATCCGATTTTTTGCCCGTCTATAAGCGACAGAGCTTTGGCTAGATTTTAAGCCAAAGCTCGAAAGCGAGATAGGGCAAAAAAATCGTGATTTGGAGTTAATCTGTGGTTGCTTACCAAATAGGGTCAGACCAGTCGCTGTCTTCTTCGTCTTCACTTGCTTCGTCATCTTTTTCGGCTTTAAGCTGCCCTTCTAATTTATAACCGGAACGATACGCCGAGCGCACCATCACATGGGCAACAAGAGGGTTCAATATCAAAACAATAATCATCATCAAGACCATTTTTGCTGAAAAAAAGCTAAACCCATGACGTATAACAAGACCTAATAAGAGCGTTATCATTCCCACCGTGTCTACTTTGGCGGCAACCAAAATACGGTGGTAAAAATCTTTAAAGCGAAAAATCCCTATGACCCCAAAAATCATGAAAAAAACGCCAATGGCAATTATAATATTACTGATAAGCAGTTGAATTTGGTATGGTTCCATTATGCGTCCCCTCCTTGCGTTTGGGTTTTTGTATCTACTTTATCCGCTTTTGGGGAAGCATCATTTTTCCCATGCCTAATTTTACCCAATTTATATTTGGACAAAAACAATGCGATAAAAATCGTGCCAATAAAGCCAAAAAGTGCGTATATTATAGCAAAATCCACCAAAAATGTGATTTCATTCATGGAGGCAAAGATTGCTATAATCATTATTGTTTTGCTCGCAACAAGGTTCATGCCCAAAAGCCTGTCCCATATGCTTGGACCCATTACCGTGCGCAAAAGATACATCGCCACAATAAAGAATTTTATCAGCAAAACATAAGTTAAGAAGTTTTCTAAAAAATAATCCATGCTTTTTGTTCCCCCTTTACTCAGCGTTTTCAATGGTTTCTGCTTTTTTAATTTTCTTTTCCAAATTACCTTTTGCCATTTCACTTACGGCTTCTTTGCCCATTTGGTCAAGGTTTAACTTCTTGTCAAAAATCCACAATGACGTAATGATGTCGTCCTTTATGTCCACAGAAACAGACCCGGGAACAAGCGTCATAGAGTCCATTAAAAGAACCTTTAAAGGCTCGGACTTCAAAGTAGTTTTGACAGGCACAAATTCAAACTTCGCGCCAACTATCACAAACTTTAACATAGAAAAGCCGGCCAGATAGACCTGCCCGATTAAGTAAAAAGGGTAAAAAATTAGCTTGGAAAACTTTACAGTGCCTGCCTCTTTATTTGCACTTGGCAAAAATTTGTCAGAAAAATGTACGGCAAAAACCGCAATTATCATGGCAACAGCCACCGACTCCCAGCTAAGCGTTTCCGTGAGGACAACCCATATAACAGCCAAAGCCATTATAACAAAAAAGGAGTATTTGCCCACATAGCTCACCTCAATATTAAATTATTTTCCATACCGCAATAATTGTTAAAATTAAAGCAATATAGAATTCGCTGTTACAATTATATTACACCCCAAATTTTATGTCAAGATTTTTTTGTGTTTTTGCAAAAATAAGTAGGGGCGAGCCAACTAATACTAATTCCAATTTAATACATGGAGTGCCGACTGAGCCCCAAGCGCAAGGCGTTTGGGAAAAGCGAAGGAGAGCAGTCCATGATTTTAAATGGGATTAGTATAAGTAACCGCCCCTACAATATTCAAAAACACGAAAAATCACAGTTTCACTCCATCAGAAAAAAATTTGCAAAAAAATATAAAAAACACTTGCATTTTTTTATAACTTGTCTTATAATAGCATTAAGTTGATTTTTGGAGGTGATTTTGGCAATGATTCCCCGAAGAGAAAACACCGAACCTTTGACATTAGAACAAAAAGTTAAGAAAATGCGAAAAGAAAGAAACATTACCCAATACGAATTAGCAGACGCTCTTGCAACAAACCAAGCAAGAATTTCCCGCATTGAAAAAGGTTACGATAAATATACTAAGCGAGAAATAGAAATTATAAAAAAACTTTTAGGCATTGAAGGTATGCCGCTTACAGAATTTGAATTTACTTCTTTTAAAATGAGGTTGCATCATTGGCTGGGCATTATTAGGGCTGGGCGTATGGACGAAGCTGCAAAATTACGTGAAGAACTGTCTAATGTTGTTAATAT
>WRBU01000148.1 GCA_009784355.1 Defluviitaleaceae bacterium | reverse complement strand
GCCGCCGTATGCCATCACTAATATTTTGGCAGTAACCAAAGCATACTCTTCTTGTGTCGGAGCTGGGCCTTTTGTGTCGGAGTTATTTGGGGAAGAAGCCGAAGAGTTGAGAAAACGTGGCGGCGATGCGGGTGAATATGGTGCTACAACAGGCAGACCACGCCGTGTTGGGTATTTTGATGCTGTGGCAACACGTTTTGGGGCGGAGTGTCAATCAGCAACAGAGCTTGCCATGACAGGGCTTGATGTGCTTGCGTATCTTGACGAAATTCCCGTTTGTGTAGCCTATGAAATTGAAGGTGTGCAAACAAAGGACTTTCCTGCCACATCACTTCTTGACTCCGCAAAGCCTGTTTTTGAAATTCTTCCCGGTTTTAAAGAAGACATCCGCCACATACGCAAATTTGCCGACCTTCCCGAAAATGCTAAAAATTACGTACGCTTTATTGAAAAACAAGTCGGGTTACCAATAACCATTTTATCCAATGGTCCAAAACGTGAAGAAATTGTAGAGTTATAATCACACAGGACTGGCTATTGCTAGTCCTGTTTCTTTTGGGGAGGCTTTTATGAGCTATTTACAACGATACGAGCAATGGTTAGATAACCCCGCCTTGGGCGAAAAAGCTCGTGATGAGCTTTTAAATATCGCTGGTGATGACACAGAAATTGCCGAGCGTTTTCACAAAGACCTTGAATTTGGTACGGGCGGCTTGCGGGGCATTGTAGGCATTGGCACAAACCGCATGAATATTTACACCGTGCGCCGTGCCGCAAAGGGGCTTGCGGACTATATTTTGGCATCCACAACAGATGGTGCCGCACGTGGCATAGCAATTTCTTATGACAACCGTCATTTTTCAAAAGAATTTGCCCTCGAAACCGCTTTGGTTATGGCGCAAAACAGCATAAAGGCGTATCTTTTCAGCAATTTACGCCCTACCCCGCAATTAAGTTTTGCCGTGCGCCATTTGAGATGCATTGCAGGGGTAATGGTTACGGCAAGCCACAACCCGCCAGAATATAACGGATACAAAGCATATTGGCAAGATGGCGGACAGTTGGTTTTCCCAAAAGATGAAGATGTGATTAAATTCGTAAACGCAATAGACGACCCAGCCTCTATATTGGTAATGAGCGAGGAAGCCGCTTTACAAGCAGGTTTGCTGAAATATTTGTGCGGTGAAATGGACGAGGTTTTTTTGGAGGCAGTCAAAAAGTTGTCGTTAAATCCAGAAACAATCACAGAACAGGCTAATGATTTTTCAGTCGTATACACTCCTTTGCATGGGACGGGCAAAATGCTTATGGAGCAAGCCTTGTTGAATTCTGGTTTTAAAAATATATATATAGAACCTCAGCAGGGCAAGCCTGACCCAAATTTTACCACCGTTAAAAACCCAAATCCCGAAGACCCAGCAGCTTTTGAGCTGGCTTTAAAATTGGCTTATGAAAAAAATGCGGACATCGTTCTTGCAACAGACCCCGACGCCGACCGCGTTGGCTGCATGGTTAAAAATTCGTCAGGCGAATATGAATTATTAAGCGGCAATGCCGCAGGGGCAATTTTAGCGGATTACATCCTTTCACAAATGTCTATCAAAGGCATTTTGCCGCATAATGCAGGTATAATTTCCACAATAGTTTCTACCCGCTTAACGAAAAAAATTGCAGAAGCATACGAAGTAGCATATGGCGAAACTTTTACAGGATTTAAACATATTGCAAAACATATTTTAGATTGGGGCAACTCCACACGTTTTGTTTTTGGGTTTGAAGAGAGCTTTGGGTATTTGTGCGGCGACACGGCACGGGATAAAGATGCCATTGGTTGTGGCGTGCTTTTATGTGAAGCGGCGGCTTTTTACAAAGCTCAAGGCAAGACTTTGTTTGATGCGCTGGATGATATTTATAAAAAATACGGCTATCATGCTGAATATACCCGCTCTATAACGCTTCCAGGCATTGATGGTGCTGCAAAAATTAAGCAGATTATCGCCAGTCTTCGTAGTAACCCGCCAAAAACTTTGGCTGGGGTGGACGTAGCGAAAATTCAAGATTTTGTCGATAACACCCCATCACATGACATGCTTTACTACACTATGACAGATAATTCTTGGTTTTGCGTGCGCCCATCCGGCACAGAGCCGAAGATAAAAATATATCTTGGCGCAGAAGCCGATAACACAAAAAAAGCACGTCATCTTTTGAACGCACTGTCAAAGGCTGTTTTTGAATTTATGGAGATATAGCATTTAAGCAAAATCACTTAATAACTTTCTGATATATAAACACATAAGGCGACCTAAATGGGTCGTCTTATGTGTTTTAAAGGGCATCGTACTTTAAAAATATTTTTTTTGGAAAAATTTCAAAAAATGCTTGCGCTTTTTTTTTTTTTTGTTATAATGGAACTGCCACAAAGACATGTCAATAGAGGTGGTTTTGCAAAAAATGTAGGGGGTGATGCTTTTGGAAGCGAATGATGAGGAAATATGCGCTTATATTCAAAGGTATGCAGTATCTAATCTAACGAAAAATAAGGAGATGTATTTTTTATGAAAAAGACAAAAAGAAATTTTTTTGTAGGTTTGTTGACTTTTATATTAACATTGGCAGTTGTTGCTCCAATGTCGGCGGAAGTTTTGGTTTACGACGAACCCCATATTTGCGATGATTATTGCCTTACTGACGGTCATTTTTCAGTGGACGGCTATTACACTTGAAAGTCTTGTACATAGTACTGGTGAATTACTAGAAAATGCTTATGTCGGTAAAGAGATTGGTGAATTTTTTGTAGTTTCTTCAATACGTGAAGATGCTTACGGATATACTCATATTCTTTTGATACCTACTTCTTCTGCTTTAGGCTCGTACAACCCAGCAAATATAATACATGGAAGAAGTGGTTGTGGCGGGAGTATTGGTGCTAGTGCTGGTTTATGTCACTTTTTTTCTTTTAGAGTGTATACAAGCATTACGCACTCTTTTCAATTTGTACCTAGCCATCCCAATGTCGGTTTGTGCGTAAGCATTACAGCAAATTGGGTGTATGCATGTAGCTCATGCGGCAGGCATCTTGGCTCAGGAAGCGGAACATTCCCGGGTTGCGGCGTACCTCATAGCTAACCAACAGAAATTATTAAGGACGAGCATTGTAACGCTCGTCCTTGTTTTATTTTAACACAAAATCAATACGGCGTAGGTCAGGGTCGGCATTTTTCACTGTTATTTCTAATTTATCACCTAGGGTATAAACTTCTCCACGGCGACGGCCAACAAAACGGTAATGGTCTTCGTGATATTCGTAAAAGTCATCGGTTAGAGAACTTATTGCGACAAAGCCTTCTACAGTGTTGTCAAGCTCTACATAAAAACCCGCTGATGTGGTGTGGGTAATTGTACCTTCAAAGCTCTCGCCTATTTTATCCTGCATAAATTGCACTTTTTTAAGTTTGTCCACTTCTTTTGCGCAGTCGTCGGCACGGCGTTCGTTTTCGCTGCAATGGCGGCATATTTCTGTTAGCGAGTCATTTAGGCGGTCAATATAGCCAATATCAACTTTACCCGCAATATGGTCGGATATTATTTTGTGAATAACAAGGTCGGGGAAACGCCGTATTGGTGAGGTGAAGTGGCTGTAAAATTCTGTGGCAAGCCCAAAATGCCCCAAAGCCTTGGGGTAATATCTGGCTTGTTTTAAGCTACGTAAAACCAACTTACTTGCTGCAGCTCCCTGCGGCAAATTTTGCACACGGTTAAGCAAAGATTGTAAATTTTTCGCAGAAGCACCGCCTTTTTTTAAGCTAACGCCAAGCGAACGCAAGGACTTCATCAACATTTCAATTTTTTCACGGTCTGGCTCTTCATGGACACGATAAACAAAGGGGATGTCCAACCAATGGTATTTTTCGGACACAACCTCATTGGCGCAAATCATAAATTCCTCTATAATTGATGTGGCGGTATTTCGTTTGCGCCGCATGATGTCAATCACAGCACCATTTGCATCTATCAAAATTTTACATTCGTCAAAATCAAACTCTAATGCACCTTGCGACAGTCTTTTATTTCGCAATGCGGCGGCAAGATGTTGCATGTCGTCAAAAATATCGCTAAATTCGGGATAGCTTGCACGATGGATACTTTCGGGATTTTCTAAAATATCTGCCAATGTGGTGTATGTTACTGCATGGTCGCTGTGTATCACGCTTTTTACAATTTCGTGGTCAACTACCCTGCCGTATTTATCAATATCCATAATGCAGGTCAATGCGAGCCTGTCCACATTGGG
>WRBU01000147.1 GCA_009784355.1 Defluviitaleaceae bacterium | reverse complement strand
TCTACTGAGCTATTTTTTATTGTGGGCACAGATGCCGCTCAAAATTTTTCAAAATGGCGCAATGCTGACGAAATTTTGAAACTTTGCACTTTGATAGAAATGCCGCGCAAAGATTCAGATATTTCTTCTACAATGGTTCGGGATGCTGTTAAGAATATCGAGCCCCTAAATGGTCTTGTTCCTTTTAAGGTGGAAAAGTATATTGTTATGAATGGCTTGTATAACACACATTTGCAAGGTGTTGCGGCAGAGGCTGTTGCCCTTGGAAGGCATTTTGATTTTAACGACGAAAAACTTGCGAAGATTCGGAAGACTGCATTTTTGCACGATAATGCAAAGAGCTTTTGTAAAACAGCAACTTTTGAAGAAATTTCAGAAATTTGTAATCGTGGCGGTTATTTTCTTGAAGATTTTTTTATAGACAATAAAAGCATTGCTCATTGCTACGCTGGTGCAGTTTTAGCAAAAGAAGAATATGGAATTGATGATATAGAAATTTTAGATGCGATAGCAAGCCATACTTTTGGAGAGCCAAATATGACGCTGTTTCAAAAAATAATATATCTTGTGGATTTTTTTGAACCAAACCGCCCACAAAATGAAGCTATCCGAACCGCCAAAAAACTAGCATACGAAGATATTGACAGGGCAATGGCATATGTGCTAAAATACACAATAGAGTATAATGAAAAAAAGGGCAAGGCGGTTCATCCGCTTTCTGTTAAAGCGTTAGAATTTTACCAAAGAGGAGAATAATTTACATGAAAAAAGATGATAAAAAAATTTTTGAAGCTGTAAAAGTTGCATATACCGCTGTTGACGATAAAATGGGTGAAGATGTGGTGGTATTGGATATTAGCGCGGTGTCAATAATTTCTGACTACTTCATTATAGCTAGTGCAAATAATTCAAATCAATTAAAAGCCATTGCAGAAAATGTGGAGCAAAAATTAGCACCATTAGGTATTACAACCCGCCATGTGGAGGGTGTACAGTCTGCCCGCTGGATTTTGATGGATTTTGGCTATATAATTGTTCATTTATTTTGCAAAGAAGACAGGGAATTTTATCGTCTGGAAAAACTTTGGGGCGATGCAAGGCATATTCTACACGACGAGTTGGTGTGAAAATGGCAAAAAAACAATATGGAAATGAGAGCATAACACAGCTTAAAGGGGCCGACAGGGTGCGTTTGCGTCCGTCGGTTATTTTTGGGTCGGATGGGTTGGAAGGTTGTCAACACTCAATTTTTGAGATAATTTCAAATTCAATAGATGAAGCGAGGGAAGGGTTTGGCGATAGAATCGAAATAACTCTACATAAAGATGGCTCGATAACCAATGCTGACCATGGACGTGGTATACCCGTTGACTATAATTCTACAGAGGACAAGTATAATTGGGAGCTTGTTTTTTGTGAGCTTTACGCAGGTGGAAAATATAACAACAACGAAAGTGACAACTATCAATTTAGCCTTGGACTAAACGGATTAGGGCTTTGCTCCACGCAATATGCATCACGGTTTATGGATGTTAAAATTTTTAGGGATGGCTATGAATACAGCCTATATTTCGAGCGTGGTGAAAATGTTGGGGGACTTAAAAAAGAGCGGACCGACCTCAATAAAACAGGGACAATCATTAGGTGGAAGCCTGATGATGAAGTTTTTAAAGGTATTGCTGTGCCTATTGAGTTTTTTCAAGACATGCTTAAAAAGCAGGCCGTTGTGAACCCTCATGTTACTTTTGTTTTGTACGATGAAGTTAATAGCGAAGAATTTATCTATCGCTATGAGGGCGGACTTATTGGGTATATCGAGGAGCTAACAGGCGGCGAAGCCTTTATACCAACTGTTTTGTTTGAGCATGAAGCCAAAGGACGGGACAGAGAAGACTTACCAGAATATCGTGTAAAATTTTCTGTGGCGTTTTGCTTTGATAATAAAAATAGCATTAGCGAATATTTTCACAATAGTAGCTTTTTAGAGTATGGAGGAAGCTCAGAGCGTGCCATACGCTCCGCTTTTACAGCGGCTATTGATGCATATATAAAAAACAACGGCGACTACAAAAAAGACGAGAAAAAAATTGCTTTTGTAGACATAGAGGACAGCTTGGTGCTTATTTCGTCCAGCTTTTCTACGGTTACGTCTTACGAGAATCAAACGAAAAAGGCTATAAACAACAAGTTTATTCAAGAAATTATGACAGAGTATTTGCGTAAGCAACTATCGGTTTATTTAATAGAAAACAAAGCAGAAGCCGACAAAATCGCTGCGCAGATACTTGTGAATAAGCGCAGCCGTGAATCGGCAGAAAAAACCCGTCTTTCTATTAAGAAAAAACTAACGGGCGGCGTGGATTTTACCAACAGAGCAGAAAAATTTGTGAATTGCCGAACAAAAGATATAGAGCGGCGAGAGCTTTATATTGTAGAGGGGGATTCCGCCCTTGGTGCGTGCAAATTGGGGCGTGATGCAGACTTTCAAGCCATTATGCCTGTAAGGGGGAAAATATTAAACTGCTTAAAGGCCGACTATAACAAGATTTTTGCCAGCGATATAATTGTTGACCTCATTCGGGTTTTGGGATGCGGTGTGGAAGTGGACAGCAAGCATAACAAAGACTTAAGTAGCTTTGATATAGACAAGCTGGTGTGGAACAAAATAATAATTTGCACCGATGCGGATGTAGATGGTTTTCAAATCCGCACATTAATCCTTGCTATGTTGTATCGCTTAACGCCGCAACTTATTATGGAAAATAAGGTTTTTATTGCAGAATCCCCATTATATGAAATTAGCTCAGGCAGTGAAATTTTCTTTGCCTATTCTGATGCAGAAAAAAATGCTATTACTAAAAAAATAAAAGGCAAATACCACATTCAACGCAGCAAAGGACTTGGCGAAAACGAACCAGATATGATGTGGCAAACCACAATGAATCCTGCCACCCGCAAACTTGTGCAAGTTTTGCCAGAGGATATGGAAAAAACCCGAAAAATGTTTGATGTTCTTCTTGGTGATAATATCAAAGGACGCAAAGAATTTATTGAAGAGCACGGACATCGCTATCTTGAAATGGCGGACATTAATTAGATAAACAAAAAAGAGCTATCTACAAGATAACTCTTTTTTGTTTAATAAATATTGAACATCTATTGCCAACTTGGCGAAACAGATGGTAGATTACCAAGATTGTTACTTTCCGTCCCGTCGGGGATGGATTTTAAATATTCATTGCCGTCACGCTCGGATATGCCAACGCCTTTGATGCCGCCTTGCCTTGCCAAAGTTACGGCAGAATCTTTATCTATAACCATACCGCTTGTAAGTTGATAGCCAATGACCCGTCCTTCTTCTTTAACAAGTGCAGTAATTTCAGTAGCACCATTTCTTACCGTTGGTATTTCTATCGCCATTTTTGCAAGGCTTGATGAATCAAAATCGTTATTAAGATGTTTCACATAAACCACCCCGTTTTCAAGATTATATATGGAGTAGTTTTCCCTTTTTGCAAAAATTTTATACAATTACATTGTCTTTGCCCTATTTCCACCAATGATATATGCCTAAATCTTGCAAAACATCCGAAAGCCAAAGCGGCATCGAGATGAGGAGTGATATTGCGACTGTCCAAAATATAATAGAAAAGACAATGGCTACGATGGATAAAATTAGTCCTGTTGTTGCCTTGGAGTCAAAATTACCAGCTTCGCTGCGTGCCATTATTGCGAGGATAATGCCCGCAATACCAACGGGAGCGGCACAAAATAATGCGATAATGCCGCAGATAAGCGAACCTGTCGCCTTTCCATCGCCCGGCCTTGCAACAAGTGATGGCGGACCCGTGTACGGCGGAACATGCCCTGAGGGAACTTGGTGATATTGCTGCTGATTTTGAGGGTCATGCGGATTTGGGTTGGGATTATTCATAATATTTGCCTCCATGTTGATTATAATTTTGTAATTAAATTGTATATCCATGATGCGGCTAATAAGGCTATTATCGTAATAATGCCCCACTTGGACAACAGAACGCGCCCAAAACGTGAAATGCGTGAGAAAGTAGTATTTAGTGCGAAAATATCCATTAGAGCAAGAGTGAATGATATTGCTCCCGTTGCAATTAAGGGAATAAGCATTATATTTGATGCTACTGCATTAAAAAACTGAAATTGCGGCAAATATAAAAATGCACGCCGTAAGCCGCATCCGGGGCAGGGTACGCCTGTGAGAATATAAAAGGTGCAAGGTATGTATATAGGTAAAATATAGTACGCAATAACAAATACGCAAATTACGGC
>WRBU01000146.1 GCA_009784355.1 Defluviitaleaceae bacterium | reverse complement strand
GTATCCCCCATAATAACATCTGCAGGGCTAAAATTACGAGGTAAAAAGCCAAGGCAGCTTCCCGCAAGGGTCGCAGCAAAAATAACTGCCATTGGGCTGCCTGTCATTATACATAAAATCATTAAAAACACGGATGCAATGGAGGTTACACCAGCCGCCAAGCCGTCAACGCCATCAATAAAATTGACCGCATTTATCATCCCCACAATCCACAAAACCGTAACGGGTATTGTGATATAGTTAAAGAAATCGGGTAAATTCCATCCAATAAAGTCTATTTGTGTACCCGTGAAGACCACAACCAAGGCAGCAATAATTTGCACAAAAAGTTTTAGTTTTGCCGGCAGGTTAAACATGTCGTCCAACATTCCAAGCCCAACTACAATAATTGCGCCAACGACAAAGCCTGCAAATTCAAGCGACCTAAAATCTTCCATTACAAAAGTAGCGGCACCCATTGCAACCATAAAACCAATAAAAATAGCAAGTCCACCCATGCGTGGCATGGCTTTTTTGTGCATTCCTCTCGCCCTAGGCTGGTCTACCGCATTTAAACGCACAGCAACCTTGCGTGCCCACGGGGTCAAAAGCAAGGTAATGCTAAACGCCGCCGCAAAAACAACGACATATAAAAGCCAATTATGAACCAATTCGTATTCAGGATTTATTAAAGGCATGTGTTAGCTCCTTATACCAACTTGCGACAAAATTTTACAATATAATTCTATCACACATCCATTTGGCTGTCAATCATATCTATTCGACGCTGATGTCGTTCCGCATTGCTAAATTCGCCAGCCAGCCAAGTGTCTAAAATCTCCAAAGCAAGCCCTTTTCCGATAACCCAACCGCCCATGGCTAAAATATTGCTATCGTTGTGGTCGCGGGTAGATTTTGCGGAAAAAACATCGTGGCACAATGCACAACGTATGCCTTTAAAACGGTTTGCGGCAATAGAAATGCCAATGCCGCTGCCGCAAATTAAAATACCCTTTGTAGCATCGCCATTTAATACAGCCTGCGCCACTTGTTTTGCATACATGGGGTAGTCTGTCGGCTCTTCGTTAAAAGTGCCAAAATCTTTATATTCCAAGCCCTTGCGGCTTAAATGCTGCTTAACCTCTTTCATAAGTGCAAAACCAGCACTATCGCATCCAAGTGCTATCATAAATAGCCCTCCAATCAATTTTTTCTATGCATTGTTTTATTTGTGCTGCACAATTTTGGTATACTTCAAGCGAGCCGCCAAAGGGGTCGCTAATGTCCTCATTATTACCGCAAAGCTCACCAAAGGTTGTAATTTTTTCTTTATATTTTGGAAAAGCCTCAAGCAAATGAGCTTCGTGAGAGATGGTCAAGCACACCACAAGGCGAGCCCCTTCAATATTTTCAAGCGAAACACGTTTTGCCGCGTGAGCGTCAAGAGAAAGCCCTGAAACAAGGGCGCATTTAATAGAATTTGAGGAAGCTCCATCCCCATCATAAGCAAAAACACCCGCACTATCAGCAATAAAACCTATACCCTCATCATCGAATAATTTTTGCGCAAAAACTTGTGCCATGGGGCTGCGGCAAGTGTTGCCCGTGCAAACAAAAAGTATTTTTTGCATTATTTGTCACCTCGTTGCGTTCGTACTATTTTGTTGCTGCTTTATACAAGCGGTCCATAATGGCTGTGCCTATACCCTCCTCGGCAACGCCTTGGGCAAAAATTTCATCATGCCCATTTTCATCACATTGGCGCAGGACAGCATAAAGATTTGCAGCAATTTCCTCCATACGGCGACCAAGCCCTATGAAAGGTGCATTACCATAAAGTTTTTTATCGCCGCTCGGAGCAATGATAACAGGATTTGATGTATTAGTTGCGTTTAAAAGCTCTAAAATTTTAGTACTGGCGGCTTCGGGTTCGCCTTTTACAAGGGTTACTTTGGCTTTTGGGGAATAATGCTTATACTTCATACCGGGTGATTTTGGTGCGTTTGTGTCGTTTTGCGTTGGTGCTCCGACCCTGCCAATAGCATTTTCAATCATTTCCAAAGTAATTGCGCCAGAGCGTAAAATTTTTGCATTGCCTTCGCTAAAATCTATAACAGTGGACTCCAATCCATGTTTGCAAGCCCCGCCATCAAGTATCATATCAATTTTGCCGCCCAAATCATCCATAACATGCTGGGCTGATGTGGGGGATGGCCTGCCGGAAGTATTTGCAGAGGGTGCGGCAATAGGTACGCCACTGTGATGTATAAGCAGTTTTGCAACGATATGGTTCGGCACACGGATTGCCACTGTGTCCAAATGACCGTAAGAAAAAACGCCAGCTCTTGATTTCATCACAAGGGTAAGTGCCCCCGGCCAAAAAGCATCCATCAATGCACGGGCACCAGCCGGCACATTTTGCACAATCCGCTCTAAATCAAAGTCATTATTGACATGAACTATAAGGGGGTTGTCCGCTGGGCGGCCTTTTGCAAAGTATATTTTGCCCGCCGCCGCTTCGTCCAAAGCATTTGCACCAAGCCCATAAACCGTTTCAGTAGGAAAGGCAACAAGACCACCTTTTTTAATAATTTCGGCAGCCTGTTTTATAGTATCGACAGAGGCCGAGCCAACCTCCACTTTGCCAATAACGGTTTTCATGTTATGACCCACCACAACATTTTTTGTATTTTTTTCCGCTGTTGCAAGTGCAAGGGTCGTTGCGCCCTACTTTTTGCCCAATAACAACAGTGCCGCTTTTCTTTTGCTCAATAAACATTTTTTTACGCTCGTCTGCGCTAAAAATATTGTCCCATTGGGGCAATGTTACAAGATGCTCTGCTTTATATTCTACCATTTTTTTGTAAAGAGTTTCAAAATTTACTAAAACGTCGATTTCACTGTCTTCGGTTATCTCGTCCATATCTAGCACACTGTTTAAAGCACCAGATATGCCGTCCAAAAATCCTGCCATTGACTCGTGGTTCATTCCATATTCTGCGGCGAGGTCGCTAAACTTGCCTTTTATGACATTATTTTTGGTTTCTAGCATTTTTTCGTACACAGCTTGCTCTAATGGCAAGTGTGCATCCCATACAGAATTTACTAAACCACCACGCTGGTCGTACGCCGTTTCCAGCCATTTTTCGTATATTCCCATTTTGTCCTCCAAAGTTTTTTGTCAATTATACAATATAATATTGCTTTTGTCAATTTTTACACAAGGGGCAGCAAAAGCCAAATTGGGGCAGTCGCCATTATAGATATGCCGATTATTTTTCCAAGTTTTTTGGTTGCTTTTACAGATGCCAAGCTGGTGGTTGACCACGTTAAAAAGGCAGTAAACGGAAAACGATATATTAAAATACCTGCCCAAAACCAACTTACACTTAATACTACTGCTCCAATCCAGCCATCAAAAAACACAAATCCAAAAATACTCGCTATCATCAAGAAAATTGAGGAAACATAACCCGTTACAGCACGGGATAAATTCAATTTTACAAAGTCGGCATACTCACTGTATTCATCGTGGCAAGCATCATCACAAAAATAGCGTGTTTTAAACTCTACCCTTTCAAAATTCAGATTTTCACAGTTGTTGTGCCTTTTCCCGCAGTAAAAGCATTTGACTTTCATAGCCTCACCCTATTTTACAACAAAATTTACCAATTTGCTAGGCACAAAAACTTCTTTCACAATAGTTGTGCCTTCCAGCCATTTTGCCGCTTGTTCTTTGGCAAGGTTTATGGCGTCGTCTTTTGAAATATCTTTTGCAACCTTCATGTCAGCACGCAATTTGCCATTTACTTGCACAACCATTGTTATTGTGTCTTCTGCGGCTTTTTCTGCGTCAAAAACAGGCCATCTTTGGGTGAAAACACTCTTATTATGCCCCAAAACTTGCCATAATTCCTCTGCCATATGCGGCGCAAAAGGTGCAAGCATCACAGTTATTGCTTCCAAGGTTTCTTTGTCCATTCCGCCATTTCTAGAAAGCTCTGTTAGTTTATTTGTATACTCCATAAAGCCCGAAACAGCAGTATTGAGCGATAAATTATCAATGCGTTGGGTAATATCACGTATCATTTGATGACGAATTTGTTCATGTCTTGCCGTTGGTTCTGCAAACTTGTCAGCATTTTCGCAAACCAAACGCCATAGCTTATTTAAAAAACGCCAAACACCTTCCAGCCCGCTGTCCGTCCAGTCTGCATCAAGCTCTGGCGGCCCAACGAAAAGGATATACATACGTAGGGCATCGCAACCATATCTAGCCAAAATTTCCTTGGGCGAAACGCCATTGCCTTTGGATTTTGACATTTTG
>WRBU01000145.1 GCA_009784355.1 Defluviitaleaceae bacterium | reverse complement strand
TAAACGGGATAATCCCCCGTAAAGCAAGCGTGGCAATAGCTTATATCTTTTACGTCAGGAATGATATGTTTTAGGTCGCCAATGTCCAAAAAGGCAAGGCTGTCTGCCCCTGTAATTTTGCAGACCTCATCCAATGTGTGGTCAAAAGATATTAGCTGGCTGGTGGACGGCACATCCGTTCCATAGTAGCAAGGATATTTATAAGGAGGTGAAGACATACGTAAATGCACCTCTTTAACCCCCGCCTCACGTAGCATCTTTATAATAATTTTGTTGGTTGTTCCACGCACCATGCTATCGTCTACAAGCACGACTCTCTTGCCTTGAACGTATTTTTTAAGAGGGTTTAATTTTAGGCGCACGGCGGCTTCACGGGACATTTGGTCGGGACGGATGAATGTGCGCCCTGCGTAGCGGTTTTTTCCAAAACCTTCCACATATGGAATACCCGATTCCTCCGCATATCCCATGGCTGATGGGATGCCGCTGTCCGGCACGCCTATTACAATATCGGCATCCACGGGTTTTACCTTTGCTAAAAGATGACCCGCAAGCCGCCTGCTGTCGTTTACAAACTGCCCATGAATGGTAGAGTCCGGTCTTGCAAAATATATATACTCAAAAATGCACAGCTTGCCGGGGTCTTTGCCGCAATTTTCTGTATTAGAAGTTAATTGACCATGCTGAACGGTGATAACCTCACCCGGCATCACATCACGGATATATTTTGCATCAACAGCATCAAGGGCGCATGTTTCGGAAGCAAATACAAGAGAGCCGTCTGCTTTTGCCCCATAGCATAATGGACGCATACCAAGAGGGTCTCTGGCAACAATCATTTTTGTGGGCGACATCATCACAAGAGAATAAGCACCTTTTAAAATACTCATTGCTTTGACAACGGCTTTTTCCACACTGCCTTCTGCTAAACGTTCGCGGGCTATTGTATATGCGATAATTTCCGTGTCTGTGTGGGTGCGGTAAATAGCACCTTCGTGGGCGTAAATTGAGCGCAATTCATCCATATTGCGTATATTGCCATTGTGAGCAATAGCTAGTTGGCCTTTTGCGTAATTTATAACAAGAGGTTGCGCTGCTTCTTTATCCTTTTTGCTCCCTGCTGTGGAATAGCGGCAATGCCCAATAGCCATTTGACCTTGAAAACGGGACAAAATTTCGTCATCAAAAACCTCTTCCACAAGCCCCATGTCTTTATGATAGGTTATTTCTCTGTCCAAATTTACAGCAATGCCACAAGCCTCTTGACCCCTGTGTTGCAATGCCATAAGTCCCACGTATGTTTGTGTTGCCAAATAATTTCCTTGGGCATTTTGGTTGTACATCCCAAAAACACCACATTCTTCACGGACTTTATCAATATGCATTCTTTATCGCCTCTCATTCGTTTTTTACGAAACTTCATTATATCACAACAAGCGCAATTTGTCAAATTTTCAAATTCCATTCATATATGTTGGTGGTTCTCCAGCCTTCGTCATATGTGTCATGCCATTTTGGTGTTGGCTTGGTTGCAATCAGTTTTGCGCCAATTTTTTCACAAACCCGTTGTGAAGCTGTGTTGCCCGCTTCATTAGTAATCAATGCTCTATCCATTTTGTGGAAATTAAGAACGGGGGCGAGCAGCTTAACAGCCCGCACGGCATATCCATTGCCACGATGCTCTTCGTCAACAATATATCCAATTTGTCCGCTGTATTGCAATCCCTTGGTCATTCCTGTACGCAAATGAACCTCCCCAACCTTCACGTCATTTACATAAATGTCAAATGCATAAGCAGGAACCCAATCCTTTTCGGGTACAGCATCATTTTTTGCCAAACAAACAAGCTCTACAACACTATCAGTCAGCGGAGGCAAATCCATAAACCCATTAAATTCCATTTAGGCACCCCATTAAAAGTACAACAAGCCGCCAAACTTAATTGGCGGCTTGCGGCTTTATTATAATTGCGTTCGTTTTGAAAATATTAGTCAAGAATTTCGGTTACAACGCCAGAACCTACTGTTCTACCACCTTCACGGATAGCAAAACGAAGCTCATTTTCGATAGCGATTGGTGTGATAAGGTCAACTGTCAACTCTACGTTGTCACCAGGCTTACACATATCTACGCCATCAGGCAAAGTGATAACGCCTGTTACGTCGGTTGTTCTAAAATAGAACTGTGGACGGTAGTTGTTGAAGAAAGGAGAGTGGCGGCCGCCGTCTTCTTTGCTCAAAACGTATACTTGACCTTTGAATTTTTTATGACCTTCAATAGTGCCTGGCTTTGCAAGAATTTGACCACGCTCGATGTCCGTTCTTGCAACACCACGAAGAAGAAGTCCTACGTTGTCGCCAGATTGTGCACTGTCAAGAAGTTTACGGAACATTTCGATACCAGTAACAACAACTTGACGCTTCTCGTCAGTCATACCAACGATTTCAACAGTGTCTTGAACTTTTAGCGTACCACGCTCTACACGGCCAGTAGCAACAGTACCACGACCAGAGATGGTGAAAACGTCCTCGATAGGCATCAAGAAAGGTTTGTCATCTTCACGCTCTGGCTCTGGGATGTAAACGTCAACTTCGTTGAAAAGCTCAACAATTTTGTCGCCCCATTCGCCTTCTGGGTTTTCAAGAGCTTCACGGGCAGAGCCTTTGATGATTGGCGTGTCGTCCCCTGGGAAGCCTTGCTTATCAAGAGCTTCACGAACTTCCATTTCAACAAGCTCGATAAGGTCTTCGTCAGCGATGTCACATTTGTTCATAAATACAACAATTTTTGGTACACCAACTTGGCGGGCAAGAAGAATATGCTCGTTAGTTTGTGCCATAACGCCGTCAGTAGCGGCAACAACAAGGATTGCGCCGTCCATTTGAGCAGCACCAGTAATCATGTTTTTAACATAGTCGGCATGGCCTGGGCAGTCTACGTGGGCGTAGTGGCGGTTAGGGGTTTCATACTCAACGTGAGTAGAAGAAATTGTGATACCACGGGCTTTTTCTTCTGGTGCTTTGTCAATTTTGTCAAAGTCTACGATTTCACCAAGACCATATCTTTGGTGCAAAGTTTTTGTAATAGCTGCAGTCAAAGTAGTTTTGCCGTGGTCAACGTGTCCAATAGTACCGATATTAACGTGCGGTTTGTTTCTTTCAAATTTAGCTTTTGCCATTTGATAATCCTCCTTAATGACGGGGCATAAGCACCCAAATTTCACATTTTAAAACACTCTAAACATATTATAATACATATCCAAAATTTTGCAAGCAAAATTTTTAGTTTATTAAGATTTTTTTAGCGCAGCTTTCTCTTGTACGCTCTTTGGCACTTGCTCGTAATGGTGTACTTCCATGCTGTATACGCCGCGACCTTGGGTCATAGAGCGTAAGCGGGTGGAGTAACCAAACATTTCTGCAAGGGGTACAAAGGCATGAACAATCATTGCACCAAAATTGGTTTCGGTAGCATCAATGCGGCCACGGCGGCTGTTTATGTCGCCGATAACATCGCCCATATATTCTTCGGCAACAGTTACGTCTACTTTCATAATGGGTTCTAAAAGCACCGCATCACCTTTACGCATTGCTTCTTTAAATGCCATTGAACCAGCAATTTTAAAAGCAATTTCAGACGAGTCAACGTCATGGAAGCTGCCGTCATACAATGTGGCTTTTACACCAAGTACAGGATAGCCGCCTATGATACCGCTTTGCATTGCTTCTTTGATACCAGCTTCGATAGGGGCAATAAATTCACGGGGAATTGTACCACCAACGATTTTGTTTTCAAAGATAAAGCTGTTTTCGGTGTCGTTAGCATCAATAGGCTCGAATTTAACTTTACAATGCCCGTATTGACCTTTACCACCAGATTGCTTAACATACTTACCTTCAACATCCGCCGCTTTGCGGAAAGACTCACGGTAGGCAACCTGCGGCTGACCAACATTCGCCTCAACTTTAAACTCACGAAGCAAACGCTCAACAATAACTTCAAGGTGAAGTTCACCCATACCTGCAATAATGGTTTGACCTGTTTCTGCATCGGTATAAGTTTTAAATGTTGGGTCTTCTTCAGCAAGTTTTGAAAGAGAAAGTGCCATTTTATCACGTCCAGCCTTGGTTTTTGGCTCGATAGCAACGTGTATAACAGGTTCAGGGAAGTTCATGCTCTCCAAAATAACAGGATTGCCTTCAATACACAAAGTGTCGCCTGTTGTGGTGTTTTTAAGACCAACGGCAGCAGCAATGTCACCCGCAAATACTTTGTCAACTTCCTCACGCTTGCTGGAATGCATTAAGAAAATGCGGCTAACACGCTC
>WRBU01000144.1 GCA_009784355.1 Defluviitaleaceae bacterium | reverse complement strand
CTCTTGCTAAAAAACAAAGTCTTGGCGGGGGTTTTGTCCGCCATTGTATGTGTTATGGGGTTGTCGTAATTAAGCACACAAAAATCGCTTTCGTTTTGGTTTTCAAAAATACGCTCTTTGGCGGCAATGTAATTTTCCATAGTTTTGTGGCGGTTAAGGTGGTCGGGGGTCATGTTTAGCACTGCCGAAATTTTAGGTTTAAAATTAATTATGGTTTCAAGCTGAAAGCTGGAAATTTCTGCCACAACCCACGCATTAGATGAAACGTCTTCGGCTACATCACAAAAAGCCGTGCCAATATTTCCTGCAGTGATAGAGCCGCAAAAAGCCGCCTCCATAATTTTGCCAACCAGTGTGCAAACGGTTGTTTTACCATTTGTTCCCGTTACTGCTATTATAGGGGCTTTGCAATGGTTTGCGGCAAGCTCTATTTCGCTTAAAACGGGTATGCCCCCTGCCCTCGCCTTTTCAATAAAGGGCAAGTCGGTGGCAATGCCGGGGGAAAGTACCAGCATGTCGAAGTTTTGCACAATGTCATCAGGGTTTTTGCCAAAATATGTGGAAAAGCCGCTAAAATCACCACTTACAGGCGTGTTTAAATCCGAAATTGTAACATCCGCCCCATGCGCCAAAAGCAAACGAGCCGCCGCAATTCCGCTTTTGCCCACACCGCAAACAAGGGCTTTTTTTTCAATATATTTCACGAAACAGCACCCCCAATGGCAAGGATGCCAATAAGGCAAAAAATGGCTGTGAAAATATAAAACACCGCAACAATTTTGGTTTCTTTCCATGGCGGGTCAAGGTGCTCAAAATGGTGGTGAAGCGGCGACATTCTAAAAATACGCTTGCCCCCCGAAATTTTAAAATACCCCACCTGCAATATAACCGAAAGTATCTCTGCAACATACACAAAGGCAACAATGGCAACTAAAAGCGGCATTTGCAACACAATGGCAACAGCCGCCACAAAACCGCCAAGGGCAAGCGAACCCGTGTCGCCCATGAAAACACGGGCTGGGTAAGAGTTAAACAACAAAAAGCCCAAAAGTGCGCCGCTTGCCGCCGCAAGGGAATATCCAAGCGCGGAATCTAACAAAAACGCCGCATATACAAAGAATAGACACACAAGCAATGTTACGCCGCTTGCCAAGCCATCCAAGCCGTCTGTAAAATTTGCGCCGTTTGCCGTACCAACCACCACAAAAATAAGCACCAAAGGCGTAGCCCAGCCAAAGTCCAGATACACCCCATCAGAAAAAGGCACATACATAAGGGTAGGAATGTCAAAGTGGCTTAACAAAAACACAAAGCCCACAGCGCAGGCAATTTGCAAGCTGAATTTTTGGTAAGCACGAAGTCCCAAACTGCGGCGTTTTACGACCTTGATGTAGTCATCCAAAAAACCTATTGTGCCGTAGGACAGCATCAAAAACATAACGACCATCCATTCGTTAGAAAACTGCGAAAAAATGCCGCTGGATGCCGCCACAGCAATTACAATTACAATGCCGCCCATTGAAGGCGTGCCAGCCTTGCCCAAATGGCTTTTTGGTCCGTCATCCCGCACATTTTGCCCAAGTTTTAGCTTACGCAAAATAGGAATAACAATGGGGCCAAGCACCACAGCAATGCCAAAAGCCACCAAAGCGGCAATTACGGCTGTATTAAAATTTAGCAATGTATAATATCCGTTATCCATTATATCTTCTCCAAATGTTCGACTATTTCTTCAAAACGCATCCCACGGGAAGCCTTTACAAGCACCGTTGTGCCGCCCGCTATCAAATTATTCGTCATGGCAAAAAACTCTTCTTTGTTGCCGCAATGCAAAATTTGGCTTGCTGTGTCCCCAAGGCGGTTCTCGTAACGCGCTCCTTCATATATATGCTTGGCATCCTCACCTATGCATACAATAATGTCAATTCCCAACCGTACGGCGGCTTTGCCAATTTCATAATGCATTGCCTTTGAGTTTTCGCCAAGCTCACGCATGTCCCCTAAAATGGCTATTGTGGTGTCATTTTCAGCAGAAAGCACCTCTAACGCCGCCTTCATGGAGTCGGGGTTGGCGTTGTAGCAATCCGCAATAATTCTTGCGCCGCACACGGCACGGCGAATGTCCATCCGCATCCCTGTTGGTTTGTATGCCGCAATGCCAGCTACAATTTGTGCTGGGGTAAGCCCTAAATGCTCCCCGCAGGCAACAGCCGCAAGGGAGTTTGTAAGCATGTGATACCCCGGCGAAGGCACGCAAACGCTTATTTTCTCACCGCTTTTTAACATCACATCATACGAAAACCCGTCCAGCCCATTGTCTGCCGCATTTTGCGGAGCATAGCTTGAAAGTGGGCTAACGCCGTAATATATAACGTCCCCACGGTCTCTGTGCCGTGGCAAAAAGTCGTCATCCCCGTGCAAAATTGCAATGCCGCTTGACTTTAAGCCGTCAAAAAGCTCACTTTTGGCATTGAAAATTTCCTCACGGCTACCGAGGTTTTCAATATGCGCCACGCCAATATTTGTGATGATAGCAATGTCGGGGCGGGCAATAAGCGACAGCCTTGTTATTTCATGCCTATTATTCATCCCCATTTCAAGCACAGCAACCTGCGTGGTTTCATCAATGTCAAAAATAGTGATAGGCATCCCTATGTCGTTATTAAAATTGCCGATGGTCTTAACAACATTGTATTTTTGGGATAACACAGCCGCAACCATGTCTTTGGTGCTTGTTTTGCCGCTTGACCCTGTTATGCCAATGACTTTAAGCTCTGGGAACAACCCAATATAATAATGCGCCAAATCCCCCATAGCTTTTTTTGCATCATCCACATAAATGGCGCAAAGGTCGGTTGGTTGCTCGCTAAACACGCACACAGCCCCAGCGTTAATAGCTGTCTGCAAAAACTCATGCCCGTCCCTAGCACCCTTTAATGGCACAAATAGCATCCCTTTTTTAATGCTACGTGTGTCGAAAGATACCCCGCTTATATAATCCTCCGCAATGGCGGGGTTGTTAAGCTCTCCGCCAACAGCTCTAGCTATATCTATTATTTTTAAAGGCTTCATGTCATCCCCCTATATTGCCCAAGGCATGTTGCGCAATCTTTGCATCATCAAAGTCCTCACGCCGCCCATTTTCAAACTCTTGATATGTTTCATGCCCTTTGCCAGCTATAATAACGCAATCATCAGCCTTTGCCATAGCGATAGCGGCAAATATAGCCTTTTGTCTATCAATAATTTTTTGATACTCACAACTTGTTTGTAGCATCCCCTGCTCTACTTGGTCAATAATATCTGCGGGGTTTTCGTTGCGTGGGTTGTCGCTGGTGATGATACAAAAATCTGAAAGCCGCCCAGCCATTTCGCCCATAATTGGGCGTTTTATGGGGTCTCTATCACCGCCGCAACCAAAAACTGTGATAACACGCCCTTTGGTAAAGCCACGGCAGGCAGTAATAATATTTTCAAGCCCGTCAGGAGTGTGGGCATAGTCCACAATAACGCTTATGCCACGGTTGTTGGGAATGGATTGTATCCGCCCGCCAACCCCTTGCATATTTGCCAAGGCATCCCTAACAATCTTTGCGTCAAGTCCAAGCGCAAGGCTTGCGCCATAAGCCGCCAAAGTGTTATAAATAGTAAACTTGCCGGGGATAGGTACTGCAATTTCTTGACCTTTTATTATATACGAAACTCCGCTTGATTGCAAGATGCAATCTGTGGCGTGGTAGTTGCCGCCGTCCATTCCGTATGTCAGCATTTTGCAACTATCGGGAGCAAAGTCAAGCAAAAAATCCCGCATATCATCATCATGGTTGATAATGCCTACATCACAAAGGTTAAAAAGCGTTGCCTTGGCGTGGCGGTAATTTTCCATTGTTCCGTGAAAGTCCAAATGGTCTTGGCTTAAATTGGTAAAAATCCCCACATCAAAGCGCAATTCGGAAACTTTGTGCAAAGCAAGGGCATGGCTGGAAACTTCCATTACCAAATATTCACAACCCGCATCAGACATTGCACGTATAATGGCAAAAAGCTCAATAGTGTCGGGGGTTGTGCTTGTTGCAAAAGGCATGTCTAGCGGCTTGCCGTCAAGGCGCACCCCAAGAGTACCAATAGCACCAACCCTTTTACCAGCCGACAACAAAATATGCTCCACAAAAGATGTGGTGGACGTTTTGCCGTTTGTCCCCGTAATGCCAACCAATTTCATGCCGCCCGCTGGGTCGCCATAAAACACCTTCGCAACACGAGAAAGCTCCACACGAGCATCTTTGGCAATGATTGTAGGGGCGGCAACCTGCCGCCCGCTGTCCGCCTG
>WRBU01000143.1 GCA_009784355.1 Defluviitaleaceae bacterium | reverse complement strand
TGAATATCGTCCATGTTGGTCTATGGAGCTAAATACAGTTTCAGGGTCATAAGCATCCATAAAGGCACAAGGTCCAAGGTCGATTGTTTCGCCGCATATAGACATATTATCTGTATTCATAACACCATGGACAAAGCCTATATTCATCCATTGTGCTATTAGCTTTGCTTGTAAGTCTGCCGCTTCACGTAATAGCAACAAGTATCGATGATTATCATTATAAGTTTCAATATGAGGAAAGTGCCTCCAAATCACATAGTCAGCCAAGGCTTTAACATCATCCGCGCTACCCATTAGCCGAGCAAAGTCAAAAGTGCCAACACGTATATGACTTGATGCAATGCGGGTTAGCACAGCCCCTTGCAAAACACGCTCTCGCACCACATCCTTGCCTGTTGTAACGACCGCCAAAGAACGGGTTGTCGGGATGTTGACAGCCGCTAAAAATTCACTAATCAAAACCTCACGAAGCATTGGAGCAAGTGCGGCAAGCCCGTCGCCGCCACGGGAATAATGAGTACGCCCAGAACCTTTGAGCTGAATGTCAAAACGTTCTCCATTAGGTGTAATGTGTTCACCCAAAATTACAGCACGCCCATCACCCAACACATTAAATCTACCATATTGAAAGCCTGCATATGCCTGCGAAATAGGGGCAGCATTCTTTGGAAGTTCGTCCCCCGAAAAAATTTTAGGGCTATTTTGCAAGTTGATGTCGATTCTGAGCTTATTTGCCAATATTTCGTTAAAATAAACCATGCCAGCCAAAGGATTTTGTGCTGGTTGCTGGCGGGAATAAAACATCCCGGGGAGCTTTGTATAAGTATTGTTAAAGTTAAACATTTTGCGACACCTCTATATCATTATGTCCAAAATCTGATATTATTTGCAAAAATGCATCGCCATATTGTGCCGCTTTTACTTGACCAACGCCATTAACATTTAAAAATTCATCAAGATTTTTTGGGGTTTTTCGGCACATATCTATAAGTGTAGCGTCAGAAAATACAACAAAGGCTGGTATATTATTTTTATTTGCAATTTTTAAGCGCAAGGCTTTAAGGGCGTTAAAAAGCTCGTCATTGTAAACTTTTGAAGTGTGTGATTTTTGCGGCAAAGCAACCAACTCTTTTTTGACCCGCATGGTTATTTTTGTATCATCATCGAGTATCGTGCGCCAATTTTTATCAAGTCTTAATATAGGGTATTTTTCGTCAGTTTTAAATATATAACCCAAACGAATCAAAACACTTATAATGTCGGATAATTTTTCGCTAGACAATTTACTGATACCGTATGTCGATAATTGGTTAAGTTTAAGTTGGCGCAATCGTGAGTTTTTTGCTCCCTTGAGCACATCTATAACCATTCCTGCTCCAAAACGCTCTTTCATACGTACAATGCACGAGATGATTTTTTGCGCTTCGATAGTAACGTCAATTTCTTCAAATTCTGCACCGCAATTACTGCAATTACCACAAAAACTAGGAGGATTTACTTCCCCGAAATATCGCAAAATGTGGTTGCGTAAACATTCGGTAGACTCACAAAATGACCACATTTCTTTAAGGCGTTTTAAGTTACGCTCTCTGTTTTCTTGCTCAACAACAGGGTCTAGCTGGGTTTTACTTTCATCATCATTTTCAAAGATAAAATACATCTGAGTGTTAAAATCTTTTTTGCTATACAAAAGCAAGCAATCGGCAGGCTGACCATCACGCCCTGCACGCCCTGCTTCCTGATAATAGCTTTCTATATCTTTTGGCATATTATAATGCACCACAAAAGACACATTAGATTTATCAATACCCATACCAAATGCATTTGTTGCTACCATTATATTCATGCGGTCGTGGATAAAGTCGTCTTGGTTGTTTCGTCTTTCATCATCGCTTAAACCTGCGTGGTATCGGGATGCCCTATATCCTTTGCTGTTTAGCTCAAACTCCAAAGACTCCACTTGTTTGCGGGTGGAACAATACACTATTCCTACAGCATCCTTTGGTCGAGTTGACAAAAAATCTAATAAAATACGGGCTTTTCCGCTTTGTCCTGTTGCAGAAAAATTCAAATTTGGACGGTCGAAGCCAGAAACAAGCACCAAAGGGGTTTTTAAGTTCAACTTTTCTATAATATCTTCTTTGACTTTCGGGGTCGCCGTTGCGGTAAAAGCAGCAACGGTAGGACGTTTCTGCAAGCTCGATACAAAATCTGCAATACTGAGATAGCTCGGGCGAAAGTCGTTGCCCCATTGTGAAATGCAATGGGCTTCATCCACCACAACCAAAGGTATGTTGCTAGATTGTGCAAACCGTAAAAAGTTATAACTAACCAAACGTTCAGGGGCAACATAAATTAGTTTGTATAAATTATTTGCAGCATTTTGCAGTGCTTTGGATATTTGACCTTCAGTTAAAGATGAGTTAATAAAAGCGGCAGTTATGCCTGCTTGGTTAAGGGCATGAACTTGGTCTTTCATAAGGGAAATAAGGGGCGAAACAACAATTGTAATTCCATCTAGCATTATTGCTGGCACTTGAAAACAAATGGACTTGCCAGCACCAGTAGGCATGATACCCAAAGCATCACGCCTGCCCAAAATAGCATCTATCAATTCTTGTTGACCGTAGCGAAAATCATCGTATCCAAAGTATTTTTTAAGGGTTTGATGTGGTGTCATATTAGTTCACGCTATACAATAATTCGCTGTATGTAGGCATTGGCCAATATTCTTTTGCACACACATTTTCTAATTTATCTACAACATTGCGAAGCTGTTCCATGACGGATACCACATCACGCTGAAAAGTCCACGCTTGCTCTAATAAATCTTTATTTTGTTCTGCTGTTTGTAAAACCGCTTCAAGGGCATCGGTTTTTGCCATCAAGTTTGCACAGCCCTGCGACATCTCGTTTAATAGCTTTGTTTCCAAAGTGCAGTCCAAACCCATATCAAGCTGGCGTTTTTGCAGCAATAGCTTTGATAGTCTTTGCTGGTATTTAAGACACGATGGCATAATAGATTTTCGCACCATATCAAGCATTGTGTGCGCCTCTATCATAACAGTTTTAGAATAAATCTCCAACAAAATTTCATATCGGGATTCTAGTTCTTGCGGAGTGAAAATGCCGTGTTTGGCAAAAAGTTCTGTGTTTAGCGGGGTGAAATACTGCTCAAAAGCACTAATGGAATTGGAAAAATTCGAGAGTCCACGCTTTGCGGCTTCTTCCACCCATTCTTGCGAATAATTATTGCCCGAAAAAATTATTCGCTTATGCTCGCTAAAAGTGCGTTGTATCAATTTTTGTAAGTGTAACCTAAAATCATCCCCGCGCATATGAGGTTCAAGTTCATCAGCAAAGTCGCCTAACACCTCAGCAACGGCAGTATTAAGCACAATGTTAAAACCAGACAGCGAAAAAGAAGAGCCGCTCATACGAAATTCAAACTTATTGCCCGTAAAAGCAAATGGCGATGTGCGGTTTCTGTCGGTAGAATCCTGCGGAAAGTCGGGTAGGGCGGTAACTCCTATTTGCACATCCTGCCTTGCAACATTTTTGTAATTTGTTCCAGCTTCAATAGACTCTAAAATATCGGTTAATTCATCACCAAGGTACATAGACACGATAGCCGGCGGGGCTTCATGCCCGCCAAGGCGGTGGTCATTGCCAGCAGAGGCAGCAGAAACCCGTATAAGGTCTTGATATTTATCAACAGCAGCAATAACCGCAACCAAAAATAGCAAAAATTGAGCATTTTCGTGAGGAGTTTTACCCGGTTTTAGCAAATTTTCACCCTTATCAGTAGCCAAAGACCAGTTGTTGTGCTTACCGCTGCCATTAACCCCAGCAAAAGGTTTTTCATGCATCAAGCATACCAAATCATGCTTGCCGGCAAGAGATTTCATTAAATCCATGGTTATTTGGTTGTGGTCACAAGCCATGTTTGTGGTTGTGTATACAATAGCCAACTCGTGTTGGGCTGGCGCACCCTCATTGTGCTTTGTTTTAGCGTATACACCAAGTTTCCAAAGCTCTTCATCCAGCTCTCGCATGAATGCAGAAACACGGGTTTTTATACTCCCGTAATAATGGTCGTTTAACTCTTGCCCCTTTGGGGGCTTTGCACCAAAAAGCGTACGTCCACAACTAATAAGGTCCGGACGGCGCAAATATACTTCTTTATCTATTAAAAAATACTCTTGTTCAGGGCCTGCCATTGGCACAACGCTTGTTGCTTGGGTGTTTCCAAAAAGCTGTACAATACGCAAGGCTTGCTCGTTAAGGGTTTGCATTGAGCGAAGCAGGGGTGTTTTTTTGTCCAAGGCTTGCCCACCGTA
>WRBU01000142.1 GCA_009784355.1 Defluviitaleaceae bacterium | reverse complement strand
GCAGAGCGTTTCAATGGGCGTTTACGAAGTATTATAGCCTGCCCGACCAGCAAAATAACAATAATTTTATACTCCGCCGTACCCTCTATTGTAGTTTCATTTGCAACAATTTCTTTGGGCTTTGTTGTAGGCGGGCTTTTGTTTGGTGTAAATTTTGCGGTATTAAATGTCGGAATGTTTGCCATTGCTGTAATTGCTGCCGCCTTTGCCTGCATAGGGCTTGGGCTTTTAATCGCTGCCATAGCACTTTTGTCAGATAGCATGTATCTTATAACAAATACTGTTGCTGTATTGATAATGATTTTTTCAGGTGCAAATTTTCCTGTGGAGCAACTGCCCGGTTGGACACAATTTTTTGCGGGCGGCTTCCCGCTTTTTCGTTCTATCGCCGCCGGAAATCTAGCAATGGGCGGCAGTTTTACCGCAGAATACGCCCGACTTGTCGCAGGCGAGGCAATTCTTGGAATAATATATTTCACCGCCGCAATATTAATAGTAAAAATCATTGAGCATATCGCAATTAAAAAAGCCACCCTAGAAATGTTCTAGGGTGGCTTTTCGTTAGTCAACAAATTTAAATCTTCATTATTGCGATATTTTCACCATGAGGAGACACTTGCCCCGTTTCTTCGAAACCGAGGCTGTGGTAAAGTTTTTGTAAAGGGTTGTCAGGCTCGTAAGAGGTATAGAAAATTTCTGCTTCGCCACAGGGTTTTGTTTTCACTTCTTCAATGATTTTTGTAAGAGCCGCCCTGCCATATCCCTTGCCTTGGTGGTTTTTGTCCATCATAAAACGCCAGAAATGGTAGTGGGGCTTGCCTACGTTGCAATCATCATCGAATTCAGGCATAAAGTAAGCATACATCACAAAGCCCACCATCTTATCATCTGCATAAATAGCATAAGCAACGGCACGGCTGCCAAGCCCCCTTGGGCTGTTTGTGGTGTATGCGTGCCCTAAACTTGTAGCATTATGTGACACAAAACTTGTTTGTTCTGGTGCTACTTCAAGTTCGATACACTCTTTAACATTGTCGCTTAGTATGGATATTGGTTTAAGCTCTATCAATTTCTTAACCTCCGATAATATAAATTTTCCGCACGTACCATATTCATTGTGATACATAAGTGCGCTATCTTTTTTGTTCAGACAGTAAAAATTTTTATCATAACTTCAATGCTTTTGTGATGAAGTTATTTGAACTGCGTTATTTCCACCCTTCACAGATTACGTTTGGGGGGTGTCTGAATCGCGAAGTGACTCGGTAATTTAAGTTGTGGTTTTCAACTTAAATTACTATAATTCCGCTTTATTTATGGAGTTCCAGCCGAACCACTTCTTCTTCGCCCAACATCTGTCCTGTTTTCACGAAGCCAAGGTTCGCATAAGTCTTGGCAGTGCCTTCTATGCTGCTAGCCTCTGGATTATTAGAGCCATAAGACGTGTAAAGATATTTAGCTCCGCAACCATTTGGCTTTGATTTTACAAAGTCAATTATCAATTTCATTGCCGATGTTCCGTAGCCTTTACGTTGATGCTTCTCGTCCACCATAAGCCTGCTTAACCAGAAAAAATCGCCCGACCCAAAATAGTTGCTGTCATCGAAATTTAACATTGCAAATCCGACCACATCTTCATTACATAGTATTGCAAAAGGCATATATGCCGAGCACATCTTGTTTTTATCTACCGCCCTTTTTAAGCTAACATACGCTTCTGCCAAACTGTGCCAGTTTGGCGAAACTAAATCTTCCGATGCTCTCAGCTTCAATACTTTCTCATAATTCTCTTCTGAAATGGGTTGTAAAGTAATCATTTTGGTCCCCTATCCTCTTGTTTTATGCACGATTTTCATACCATTTTGCTTGCGAATTCCACATGTCGGCATATTTACCACCACGCATTACCAGCTCATCATGCGTGCCGATGTCGTCGATTTTACCGTTATTCATTACTACGATACGGTTTGCAAGTTTTGCAGAGCCAAGGCGGTGAGTAACAACGATAGCACATTTGTCAGCAGACAACCGCTTAAATTGATTATAAATACGCTCTTCTTCAATAGGGTCAATCGCCGCTGTCGGCTCGTCAAGCACAATAAAATCGTGTGTGCGGTATAACCCACGAGCTATTGCCAACCGCTGCCATTGCCCGCCAGAAAGGTCAATGCCGTCAAATTCTGGCGAAAGCATCGTGTCAAGAGCCGCATCAGGCTCATTAAACTCAGCTTCGTCAAGAGCAGCCTGAACATCAGCGGCATTTTCACCACTTAATACATCGCTTATCACCACATTTTCTTCTGTGGTCATTTTGTAGCGTTGGTAACGCTGAAAAACGCCTGAAATACCGCCAAAAATGGTATTAGGATGTGTTTTTTTACTATCCAACCCGCCAATTTCAACTACACCATCGTCTGGAGTATATATACCTGTCAGCAAACGAACAAGCGTGGATTTGCCTGCACCGTTTTCGCCAACAACGGCAATAGTTTCGCCGTCAGCTATTGCAAGCGACACGCCATCAATAGCGGCTTCGTCCTTGCCGGGATAGGTAAAGCTAATATTTTGAGCCACAACTCCTTTTGAAAAGTCTAGCCCCGCAACCTCTCCGTCAACTTCTTGTGAATCCAGCAACCTAAAACAATTTTCTATCTTGCCTATATTCTCGCTGGCATAGCCAATATGCGACGTAACAAGCTCTTCCATAATATAGAAAATGCGGGTTAGCGAGCCAAAAACAGCAGCAAAAGCACCTATTGTAATACTTTCTGCCATAACAGCATTAAAAAGCAAGAATATAGATGCACCAAGCCCCACAAAAGAGGCAAGGTTGAGCAAAAGACGCACAATGGCGGCTTTCCGCTCCGTTTTCCAAGTTTTTTTAGAAACTATTAGCAGGCTTTCCGAAAACTTGCGGTGGAAGAATTTAAAACCGCCCAAGATACGGGTTTCTTTGTAAAATTCTCTGTCTGCTATTGTGCGTTGATAATACTCGTATTGGCGGCGTATTGGGGCGTTCTCCTTTTCCAGCTTGCTAAAAATTTTGACTTGTGCAAGTTGCCCAAGCATTGCTGGGATAAACGCCGCCAAAATAACCAACGGAAGTATTGGCGAAAGCGAAAACAGGTAAAATCCAATCGCCACAAAAAATACTGTGTAATAAGAAAATAGTTGTGTACACATGAAGGCGAAAAAACCAATATGCTCTGCCCCCACTTTCGCTTTGTTTACATAGTCCAAAAACTCCGTGTTTTCAAAATTACGTGCAGACAGACGCTGCAATTTACTTTGAAACATTTTCACAAAACGCCCTTCGTTTCTTACGGCAACTTGGTCTGATGTAAAGTTTTCCACTCCATTTAGTACCTGCTGTGCAAATGTTATGCCCGCCAACACCATAAGCGGTGTGAAAACACCCCAAAAATCCAGCCCGCCAACACTTGCATCTGTTATAGCTTCAAACAAAATTTGCGTCGCTACTATTCCGACCATCCAAGAAAGAGAATGCAATGTAGCAAAGAGCTGCTCCAATACACCCCACCATCTGGCAGTTTTAAAATACAGTCCAACCGTGCGGAAAGCAAGGTTTAAAACGCCGTATTTTTTGCTTTTTTGATTATTAATTTCATTACCCATTATTCATACCACTTCCTTTGCGCTTCAAACATTTCGGCGTAAATACCGCCAAGTTTCATTAATTCGTTATGACTTCCGTTTTCTGCAATGGCACCGTCTTTTATAACCAAAATTTCGTCAGCCAATTTTGTACTGCCCAAACGATGGCTGATAAAAATTGTTGTTTTGCCACGCATTAGCTCTTCAAATTCACCATAAACACGGCTTTCTGCAATAGGGTCTAATGCGGCTGTTGGCTCATCCAAAATTTTGATGGGTGCCCTAGATATTAAAGAGCGTGCTATTGCAATCTTTTGCCATTGTCCGCCGGAAAGGTCTGCCCCGCCTTCTATAATTTTACCAAGAGGGGTGTTTATGCCGTCTTTTAGGTCGGCAATGGTTTCATTAAGCTCTATTTTGCTTGCAACACGTTTTATATTTTCTTCCGCAATATCTCTTGCGGCATCTCCAATGGCAATATTTTGCGCCATTGATATTTGATAACGTGCAAAATCTTGATACACAACCGAAAACATCGATTTTACTGCGCTTGCTTCAAAAGTACGCAATTCTTTACCATTTAGCAAAATTTCGCCTTCATATTCGTCGTAAAGCCCCGTAAGAAGTTTTGTTATGGTGGTTTTTCCCGCACCATTTGCGCCAACCACGGCATAGTGTTTGCCTTTTTCCAGCTTTAAAGACAATCCGTCCAGCGTGTAATTTTCGCTTGTTGGGTACTTAAAGCGT
>WRBU01000141.1 GCA_009784355.1 Defluviitaleaceae bacterium | reverse complement strand
AATCTGCCGTCAGACCATTGATTTTCAGTATAAATTGTGAAAGTGTAAGTTCTTGTACCTGGGAAGTATTGGTCACTTTGAGTTACGATGTTTTGAGTAACCATTGGGTTAGGGAAGAACTCTCTGTCCATATTGGACTCCATTGTGTTGTTGTACTCCCACATCAAACGGCGTGCACGAGCATTAACAGCAATGTTATCCCAGCCATAAAGCATGTTGATAGTAGCTGTTGTACCGTCAGCCCAGTTGACGCTTCCTGTTGGTGTAAATTCTGGCATATTAGCCAAAACGTGAGCACGTGTCCATTCTGGACCTGGTACCCAGTTTGCTGGTACACCGTCACGCTCAAAAATACCATGCAATTCGTGAGCATCAGTGCCGCCGCCGACTACTGAACCATTTTCGTAGCCATTTTCGTCGGTGTCGTCGCCTCTGTTACATGCAGCAAGGACAATTACCAAAGCTGCAAGCAATAGAGCCATGAAAAACTTCTTTCTCATATAGCATTACCTCCATTTTTTTGGGTCAAACTTTTGACCGTTTTTTAGGTCAAATGATATTGACCATGATTGCAGGGGGTTTTATTTATGTAACAAGTATTATACGCCCCTGTCGCAGAAAGCATTCACTATTGATATAATCCATCAAATGGAGGCAAATGCCCCAAGTGCCACTCCATTAAAGGTATATACAACAAAAACACCAACTGCGAATTTGGTTTGTAACAGCATTGTAACATCTATTTTTGCTTTTGTCAACAGTTTTAATTATTAAATATTGTTACGTTTTTCTTAACATTTGTAACATTTTAATTTAGGACTTTGGCGGCAGTCCTATAACTGCAAGACACTGTCCCTCACACTCTCTACCCAATGCAATGCATCTTTAATGCCTTGTTCAATAGAAAATTGCGTCTTCCATCCAAGCAATTTTGCAGACCGCTCGCTTTTTGCGTATGCTCCTACAATGTCGCCTTTGCGGCGCGCACCTATAACAATAGGAATTTCGCCCCAAACATTTATGAATGCATCCACAAATTCTTTAACGGTTGTTCCCTCGCCTGTGCTTAAGTTTATTACATTGTATTGTTCAGCGGCGACACGGTCAAAATGTTCCAAAGCAGCGACGTGAGCAAGTGCCAAGTCCCATACATGGATGTAATCACGGACAGTCGTGCCGTCTCTTGTATCCCAATCATCACCAAAAATAGTAAATTGCGGAGTCTTTCCCATGGCTGTGTCTACTAGCCTGCCCAAAATATGAGATGGGTCGGGCAAAAAAGGTCCTGTGCGCATTTTTGGGTCTGCTCCAATTAAATTGAAATACCGCAAGGCAATGCCTTTGAAATATCCCGCATTTGCAAAGTCTTCCAATGCCATTTCCATCATCATCTTTGTGCGGGCGTAGGGGCTTGTTGGTGTAAGCGGCGTGCTTTCTGTTACTGCAACTTCTGCAGTTCCGTATACCGCCGCAGAGCTGGAAAAAATCACCTTTTTAATGCCCGCATCACGCAAATTTGCAAATAACGCAATGGATTTTGACACATTTTCTTCATAATATAATAGCGGCTCTGCAACAGACTCCTCTACCACTATACGTGCGGCAAAATGTATACATGCTTCTATATCGGGATTTTCTTTCAAAATTTTTGCCATAAGTCCGCTATCGGCAATGTCGCCTTCGTAAAAAATTCTTCCTTTAACATACTCTCTGCGCCCTGTAACAAAAGAATCCAAGATGACGGGTGTGTGACCCGCATCTATCAATGCAGAGCAGGTTGTAGAGCCGATGAAGCCCGCCCCCCCTGTTACTAAAACTTTCATTTTGTCCTCCTACAATTATAATGTATAGTGTTTTGAAATTACGCTGTGGTCGTTTTGTCCGTAACCTCTCACTTGCAAGCTCTGCATGACTTCCAAAATTTTGTTGGTAAACGGGATTTGGGCATTCACTTCTTTTGCCGCATCAACTGCATTTAGTAAGTCTTTAACATGTAAATCCAATTTAAAACCCGGAGTAAAGTTTTCGTCAATAATCATGGGTAGTTTTGCATTCATTACATTAGAGCCTGCCAACCCTCCCTTTATAGCGGCAAAAACCCTATTGGGGTCTACTCCTGCTTTATTTGACAACGCAATAGCTTCACCAACAGCAGCAATATTTAACGCTACTATAATATTGTTTGCTAGTTTTGTAATATTTCCTGCACCAATATCACCGCAATATACAGCACTTGCGCCCATATGCAGCAAAATTTCGTAAACTTGCTTAAAAACCGCTTCATCACCGCCAACCATAATTGAAAGAGTGCCGTCAATGGCTTTTGGCTCGCCTCCGCTTACGGGGGCATCCAGCATTTTAACGCCTTTTGTAGCGCAAGCAGTGTGAATTTCTTGCGCAACCGCTGGTGCAATGCTAGACATATCCACTAAAATTGTGCCGTCTTTTGCCGTAGAAAGTATACCTACCTCACCCATTACAACTTCTGCTACATCTGGGCCATTTGGCAACATGGTTATAATAACATCGCTTGCGGCAGCAACCTCTGCCGCTGTTTCGGCTGAAGTTGCTCCGTAGGCAACAACGGCATCTACATCGGCTTTCGTACGGCTGTACGCCACCACATCACAACCAGCCTTCAATAAATTTTTAACCATAGGCTTACCCATTATCCCAAGTCCAATGAAGCCAATTTTCATAAAAATCACCTCTGTTAAGAATTTTAACACAAAATCACCCTGCCGACAAGTTGAAAATGCTTGACAAAATATAACAAAGCATGTTATAGTTGCGTCAAAGTACACATAACTTTAATTAAGTTGTAATATTTCTGAAATGAAAGGGGGCTACGGCATTTTCCGCTTGTGCTAAAATTATTACATAAATTTAAAAAGGAGAGGTTTCAATGTTATCGGGAATATGGTTAATTCTATTTTTCTTGGCAATGATTGTTGTCATGATTCTTGCAATTTCTAAACTTAAACTGCATCCATTTTTAGCAATAATGGGCGTTGCCCTCATTCTTGCTTTTATGGCAGAGGGTATTTATTTAACCCAAGTTATAACCAACTCAAATACTGGTCTTCAAGAAGTTTCCGCCACTGCAGGCGGTACTATTTTAGGTGTTGTTGGTAATGGTTTTCGTGCAATTTTTACCAATATCGGTATCGTAATTATCTTTGGTGCTTTAATTGGGGGCGTACTTGAAGCGACGGGCGGTGCGTTTAAAATTGCCGACATGATTATACGTCTTCTTGGTAAAGCCTCCCCAACCATGGCAATTTTGGTTATGGGCTGGGTTGTATCCATCCCTGTATTCTGCGATTCGGGCTTTGTTATTGCAAACCCTGTCCGCAAGTCCATTGTAAAGCGCACAAGAGCAAGCGGGGTTGCAACGGGTATAGCGTTAGGTGCTGGTCTTTACACATCCCACGTGCTTGTGCCGCTGACCCCAGGACCTCTTGCGGCTTCTGAAATGCTTGGGCTTGGCGACCAGCTTATCACAGTAATGTGGGTGTCTATCATCATCTCTATACCATCTTTAATTGCGGCATACTTCTTTGCAAAGTGGCGCGGCAAAAAGGATAAGTCTGAAGAAGACATTCAAATTCAAAATGACGAAACCGTAAAGAACTACGACGAGCTTGTTGAGGAGTTCGGCGGCTTGCCAAACGGCTTCCTTTCCCTTGCACCAATTCTTATGCCTGTTGTGTTTATGGCTATTGGTTCTATTGTAAATTACAACATTTATGACCCCAACTATGCCACTACGCTTCAGCAAGTCTTTGTTTTCTTGGGCTCACCTGTTGCCGCCTTGGGCATTGGTGTAATGTTTGCCGTCTTACTTCTTACTGTTACTGGCAAAATGTCTAAATTTAACCCAACCACAAACGAAACTCTTAAAATGCTTGGACCAATTCTTTTCATCACTGCCGCTGGTGCTACTCTTGGTGAGGTAATCCGTGCCTCTGACATTGTTCCGTTTATACAAGATAATGCCGACGCTATCACGTGGATGGGCATTGCCTTCCCATTTGTTGTTTCGGCAATTTTAAAGACGGCTCAGGGCTCTTCCACGGTTGCTATGATGGTAACTGCTGGTATTATGGGTCCTTTAATGGGCACAATGGGCTTTGACACTCCAATAGCTATTGCCCTTGTTGTTATGGCAATTGGTGCTGGCTCCATGATGGCATCCCATGCAAACGATTCCTACTTCTGGGTTGTTTCCAAACTTTCTGGTCAAACACCAACGCAAGGCTACAAAAACTGGACTTCCATGACGGTGGTTCAAGGTATAGCATGTATGGTGGGTATCTTCGCCTTTTATTTAATATACCGCATGGTGGCTTAATCTCAAAGGAGGAGTTATT
>WRBU01000140.1 GCA_009784355.1 Defluviitaleaceae bacterium | reverse complement strand
TCTGTTATCCATTCATCACTTGTATCCACCCACGCGCTTATTTCATCATTCGTAAGCACTCGAGGCGGCACATAATGCGCTACTGCGCGTATTTCTACGCCATTCATAGTAGCCCTCCCTTCTTAAAATAATTTAATATATTTTTTGGAGTTTGTCCCTCCAGCACAACATTATATTATATTTCCAAGTTTTTGTCAATAGCACAAAAGTGGAAGATACGGACAAATACACTGTTGTAATTATAAATTATCAACAAAACGTCGTAAGCAAAAAACCACTCGGCGTTAGACGCGCCGAGTGGTGAAGGAGAGGAGTTTCCAAATATATATTGTTCGTCATTTGCAATTAGTTTGTGTTATTGTAAATCATAATTTGACCATCTTCATAATAGGCATTGTCCACACCCAAAAGCAGTATAAAAAACTCAATAGGCATATATGTAACACCATCAACACGCATAACAGGCTGACTTAATGTAATAGGTTCACCATTTAAGTATACACGGTTTGAACCAAACCTAAAACCTGCTGTGCCTATAAAGCCTTCGATATTGCGCAACCCTGTTTGGGCATCCGTAGCTGGGCGGGGAAGCCCAAGACCGTCAAGCACGGGATTAAGAGTAACATGGGTTGGAAAACTGCGGTGGTTGCCTCCAACGCCTTCACCTTGCACAACGAGCGGCGAAGGAGCAAAAGGGCCTATTTCCTGCATAGACATCGTCCATAACCCCGCAGAAATGAGGGCGAAAAATGAGAGTATAACAACCACGCCAGTGGGATTGACCTTTTTGTTTGCATCGGGAGAAGGCATAAGGTTAGACGCTTTTAACGCACCAACAAGGGGCTTGTAAAGCAGCATAATAAGAGTGGAGTTTACAATGCCGCTAAATAAGTTAAACGGCATAAAGAAAGGAATAAGTAGCCCCATTACAAACTCACGGGTTACGCCCGGTGTAAAGAGGGGAACCATTATCAAGTTCCACAGCATCATAACCGCCGTCATTGCAATTGTTGCGACTACAAGACCAATCACGGCTCCGTTAAGAGTGCGCCGCTTGCTGTAAATAAATGCGGCGGTAACAGCAAAGGCTGTGCCTGAAATGATATTCATAACCAAGCCAATCCATCCTGTTGTGCTGGTAATAAAAAATTGCAACAACGAAACAACCACAGTGACAATAAATGCCGCCAAAGGACCAAACATATAGCCGCCAATAACAATAACTACATCTTTTGGGTCAAAACGCAATGGCACAGGACCCGGCAAAACTGGAAAACGCACAAAGGCCGCCAAAAGAAACGCAATGGCTGTTAACATTGCTAAAATCACTAGGGTTTTTACATCAAAAAGATTGTTTTTTCTACCCTTTTTTTGATGGTTCTCAAAATTCTTTTCCACAACATCCACTCCTAAATATTAGTTTTCTTCACCATTATAACCATTAATTTCATAATCTCCGTATCCATTTTCGACAACAGCGGGCTCGCTTCTAAACGGTCCTATTTCGTTATTCGCCATGTACCACAGCGTGCTAGAAAGCAGAAGAAAAAGGGATATAGCAACCAAAGCTGGGTTGAAGATTTTGCCTTTTTCTTTGCCCGCCGCTTTTTCTTTCGGCATAAGCCCGGTAGAGCGCAAAGCGGTAGCAATAGGTTTATACAACAGTAATATCAACGCAGAGTTCACCACAGCTTTAAATATGTTAAAAGGCATAATTATTGGGAAAATCATCGTTGCTACGAATTCTCTAGGCATATTCATAAAAATAGGCGTAAGTATGTAGTTCCACAGCATCATAACAATGGTCATTAAAATTGTTCCAGCCAGCAACCCAATCATAGCACCCGTAAGCGTCCGTTTTTTGCTGTAAATAAAGGAAGCAGTGCAGGCAAAGGCTGTTCCTGAAATTACATTCATAAGAAAGCCAATATGTGCGGTGTTGTCCACAGTAACCATTTCCACAAAGGCAACAACGACAGTGACAATAAATGCTGCCAAAGGACCAAATATAAAGCCACCAATAACAATTATGGTGTCTTTAAAGTCCATTTGCAAAAACGGGGCGGAGGGAAAGGGTACAATAAAGCGTATTGTTGCCGTAACCAAAAAGGAAATGGCTACTATCAGTGCCAAAGTTACCATCGTTTTTGGGTTTAACAACTGGGGTTTTGGGTTTTGGGATTTCTCCATAGAAAATCGCTCCTTAATTCAGCAAAGAGCAGGCAGAAAAAAGCCGTGGAAAAATTCAAACCCGAAACCTTTGTGCGCAAAGATTTCGGGCAGAAATGAAAGGAGTGACTTTATGAAAAATGTCTAAAATCAACACAAATTCTAGTAAAGGCTCACTATCGCTTCTTCCATCCAGACTTCCCTCTTTTATGCAGAGGGTTACTGTCGGTTTTGGAATTTCACCAAATCATGCGTCAAATGCTTAAAGCATTATCAGCTCGCGGACTTTACCGCCGGTCGGGTTTTGCACCCTGCCCTGAAGCTATATTTAATTATAGCCATACTATCACATACTTTTTGAAATGTCAATACTTTTTTAAAACTTTTTTTATTATTATTTTCACGCCTTGATTTTATAAATTACCCGTTGCATAACTGCCGTCGTCAGCGAAAGTTATGGTGTAGCGTTTTGTTGTAAAGCGCAAAATTAGTAATGTAGGGTCGTCTACACCGCTCCAATGGGTCATACCGTCCATAATCGGAAGCCAATTTTCTTTTTTAGTTTCCATGTCGGTACAGGTCTCAACAACTCCAACAAGGTTTATTGTATATGCACTGGAATTGATACAAACACAAGCCTTGTTATTCTTTCCAATGCGCTCTGCGTACGGTCTGTCGGTAGCTGTATTAAACGTAAGCCAATTTATGCCGTCAGCTTTTGTAATACAAAATGTAGTGGCGGACGGGTAGCCATTCTCATCAATAAGGGAAAGTGCGGCATAGCCTTCCATGCCGCCGAGTTTATACTCTGTCATAGAGTCGATTAATTCGCTTGCTCTTTTAATAATCTCTTGATTCATTTTCAACAACCTTTCTTTATTGTTAAGCATATCATTTGTAACATGACAATAGTATGTCTTGTTACAAATCCGAGTTCCAGTTATTTTTATATTCGCCATCAACAAAATGCTTCTTAACATTCTCAATGTCTTCTTCCCACAGCTTCGCAATGTCTTCTAATGATTTACCTTCTGAAACCAGCCTATCAAAAACATCTTGAAGGTTTTCAGAAACTTCGACTATATGGTTGTCAAAATCGTAAAATCTAAAAGTATCTTGCCCATGCGGTGCCCTAACTATATCGTGTATAATTGTGATGCCGTCTGCCCTTTTGATTTTATCCACATAATGCTGTAAATTTTCAACTTCAAAATAAACTTGGAAGTTATTTGGTCTGTCCGCGCTAATAATTGGAGAACCTCCCATTTGGGCAATTTCTTTATTTACGTATTCTATATACTCATTTTTTGGCGCAAGGCTAATGCCGTTTGCAAACTCCGCCCAACCTCCGTATTCGGTTAAAAGTTCTTGCTCCAAAACATCTTCATAGAACTTTTTTGATTTTTGAACATCTTTGACTGTTAGTAAAAGTCCTTTAAATTTAATTTTTGGCATTTGACCACTCTCCTAATGATAATTAATAAAATAAATTACCATTATATATAACGAAATATGACAACAGCGTGTCTTATTATAAGATACAAAATTGCAACTATTATTTAAAGCCGCAACCCCTAATTACACAACGTCTTTGCCACCGATTCTCGTAGCAAAAAAGGTTCGTTTTGTGCCTATTGGAACTACCAAGACTTTTGACGTTACAGGGGAAAGCTCTTCACAATTATCATCGTCAGTTATCACAATAGCAATCTCGGGATTATTGCTAAAAATATTGTCCCTAACAGCCTTATAATTTGTGTTGCCTTCTCCGCAAGGGGGGTCTTCGCTTAAAATTTGTTCGTTAAAATACAGTACGTCCACCTTTATATTTGCTCGGTATTTTCGGCAAATATCCGATATTTTTTCCGTGGCTTCCCTTGTTTTTTTCTCGTCAAAGCTGGCAGAGCGGTCGCAGTACACAATAATATGAGGGCGGCTGCGGGTTTTTGCCACGCCCTTTTGGATAAAGTCGGGATTTTCACGTCTTGATGGCCGTCTAAACGACTTTTTGCGGCTGACCACATAACACGCTGTAAGCTCTGCTTCTATTGCTCCATAAAGCGTAAATTTTCGTTGCTCTGCCCTGCTTTCTTTAAATTCTTCCATAGTTTGCCTGCTTGCCGCCGACTGCGCCTTTTGACTTTTTTCTTTATCCAAATTTTCCAAAAAATTTTTGGTTTTTGAAATTAAGTCTAATATATCATCGGGCTT
>WRBU01000139.1 GCA_009784355.1 Defluviitaleaceae bacterium | reverse complement strand
TTTTCTACTTGCTGACCTTCTTTGTTTTTACGTGTTTTGCGGTAGCCAATAACATTAACACCAAAGCCATTGCCGATATATTTATAGCGGTCAAAGAAAATACGTCCTTTCTTGTCTTTTGCAGTTTCAAAAGAAAAGTCGGGAGAAAAAGAAGCAAGGCGCAAGATTTTATTAATCTTGCGCTTGTTCCCTGCAATTTCAGACAGACCAAGGGATTTGTAAAAATTCGTTGGGTTTATGGGGTTGTTAAAATTATCTTGCGTCAATTTTCGTAGCACCTCTCATATATGGTTGTAAAACTTTTGGAATGTGTATAGTGCCGTCGGTGTTTTGAAAGTTCTCAATAATTGCCGCCATTGTACGCCCAATAGCAAGCCCAGAGCCATTTAGGGTGTGCACCAACTGCGGTTTTTGACCAACTCCGTCTTTAAAACGAATTTGAGCACGTCTTGCTTGGAAGTCTTCAAAATTTGAGCATGAAGAAATTTCCACATAGCGATTGTACGACGGCATCCAAACTTCCAAATCATAAGTTTTTGCAGAAGCAAAGCCCATGTCGCCGGCACAAAGCAAACTAACACGATAAGGAAGACCAAGCTGCTTTAAAACCTCTTCCGCATTTGTGGTTAGTTTTTCAAGCTCATTATAACTTTCTTCGGGGCAAGTGAATTTGACCAATTCTACCTTATTAAATTGATGCTGGCGTATAAGCCCACGGGTATCACGCCCAGCAGAGCCAGCTTCAGCACGAAAACAAGCAGAAAAGGCTGTATATTTTACGGGCAATAAATCGCCGTCTAAAATACTCTCACGATGCATATTTGTAACTGTAACTTCGCTTGTGGGGATAAGGTAATAATCCCAACCTTCAATTTTAAAGGCATCTTCCGCAAATTTTGGCAACTGACCCGTGCCGTACATTGAACGCTCGTGTGCAATAAAAGGCGGGAAAACTTCGGTATACCCGTGTTTTTCTGTATGCAAGTCAAGCATGAAGTTTATCAAAGCCCGTTCCAACTGCGCACCCGCACCTTTTAGGAACATAAATCGGCTTCCCGTTGTTGCCCCTGCGGTTTCATTATCCAAAATATTAAGGGTCTTGCCCAACTCCCAGTGAGGAAGTGGTTCGAAATTAAAAGCAGTGGGTTCTAAATGACTACGAACTACAACATTATCATTTTCGTCAGCACCATCTGGCACGTCATCATGGGGCAAGTTTGGGAATGCAAGTAAAAATGAATCAAGCTCTTCCTCGGTTTTTGCAAGCTCGGTATCTAACGCTTTAATTTGTGCGGACAAATCTTTCATTTGCTGGCGCATCTCCTCGGATACTTTTTGACCAGAGGCGGCATTACGCTTGGCTTTAAGTTCTTCAACCTCTACAATAATCTCTCTTCGCTTTTTGTCCATGTTAATAAAAGGCGACAAGTCGAAGTCTTTTTTGCGGCGTGCCATGCGAGCCACCGCTTTATCAAAATTTTCGCGTAAATATTTTGCATCTAACATTATTACCGCCTCCTTGTTTTTACTATTATACCAATTTTTTTCAAAACGTCAACATTTTTTGCAATGTTGAAAAAATTTTCAAAAATTTTCAAAATAATGCTTGACAAAAATTTTGTCGCATGATAAAATACGTTAATTTGCGAAAAAGTGAGGAGGTTTTAAAATGAAAGATATTACCATTGTTTCAAATCCGCTTATAGACCATTATTTAGGTGTTATTCGGGATGAACAAACTGGTAAAAATGATTTTGGGCAAGCTATTGAAAGTATTGTTTATTTAATGTCCTCAAACATCACAGGCAACATTGGTACGGCAACAAAGACGGTTAAAACACCTCTTGCTGAAACCAGTGTAGCCTATTTTTTTGACAAAATATTGGTTATACCAATATTGCGGGCAGGGCTTGCAATGTTTGAGCCTGTAAAGCGCATCATACCCTCGGCGACTTTTGGGTATGTAGGCATAAAGCGAAGCCATGCCTCCGCTGTTAAAGACATTACGGCAGACATGTATTATTGCAATTTGCCAAACAATTTGCACGAGTACAAGGTGATTTTGCTTGACGTGGTAGTAGCAACGGGGGTTAGCACGTCCCATTGCGTGGATTATCTTATCGAAAGAGGTGTAAAAGAGGAAAACATTACCCTTGCGAGCTTAATTTGCTCACGTGAAGGTGTGAATAAGGTAAATGCGGCTTATCCAAAAATGGAAATATTCACTTGTGCTATTGATGAAGTGCTTACAGACAATGGCTATATTGTCCCTGGGCTTGGGGATGCAGGCGACCGTTACAACGGATATTAATACATAACATAGAGGAGAGATATTATGTCAGAATTTCCAAAAATGCACCCTGCAAAAATGGGCATAATGGGCTTGCAACACATGTTTGCAATGTTTGGGGCTACGGTGCTTGTGCCGCTTATAACGGGGCTTTCCGTACAAGTAACCCTAATTGGTGTAGGTGTTGGTACGCTAATTTTCCACTTTTTTGCAAAAGGCAAAGTGCCTGCTTTTCTTGGCTCATCATTTGCCTTTATGGCTGGCATACAGCTAATTACCAACCCGAATGACGGACTTTTTGCAGGAACAGGTCTTGCGCAAGCTGACAAACTTGCATACGCCACAGGTGCGATTTTAGTATCAGGTCTTTTATATCTTGTTCTTGCCGGTGTTGTTAAACTTGTGGGTACGGAAAAGTTTATGAAGGCAGTGCCGGTTATCGTTACTGCACCAACTGTTATGCTTATTGGTCTTATGCTTGCTCCTTGGGCTATACAGCAGGCTTCAACCCAACTGCCGCTGGCTATTGTAACACTCGTTATCATTATTGCCGCTCTTGCTTGGGGCAAAGGTATGATTAAAGTTATACCAATTTTGCTTGGCTTGGTGGGTGCGTATATTGTTGCTCTTATAATGCACTTTGGTTTTGACATCACCGCCACCAACCGTGCAGGCACGGAAATTGTACCGCTTCTTGACTTTGCGAGAATACAAGGAGAAAACATTGTTGGTTTGCCGTCGTTTATGGCTCCTCGTTTTGACCTCATGGCAATTCTTATTATGGCACCATTTGCCCTTGCCACCATTGCGGAACATATAGGCGATATGGTTGCCCTTTCTTCCATAACAGGCAAAGATTACACAAAAGAACCGGGGCTTGTACGCACACTTATTGGTGATGGTTTGGCCACTACATTTTCTGGGGCAATAGGCGGTCCTGCTTCCACTACATATGGTGAGAATGTGGGCGTTGTTGCCCTTACAAAAGTCTATAACCCACGTGTGGTGCAGGTTGCCGCTGTTTTTGCAACAGTGCTTGCGTTTTCACCCATGTTTGCGGCTGTTATTTACACTATTCCAGAGGCCATTATTGGCGGTGCGTCCTTCATGCTTTACGGTATGATAGCCGCTGTTGGTATCCGCAACATGGTTGATGCAAAGGTTGACATGGGCAAATCTAAAAACCTTGTTATTGTAGCGGTTATGCTGGTTATAGGGCTTGGAATGCGCTTTGCACCAGTGGGGACTCTTACTTTTGTGATAGGTGAAGTTACCGTAGACATGGGTAGAATGGGGCTGGCGATTGCTGTTATAGTAGGCGTAATACTAAATGCCATCCTCCCGAACGAAAAAGATAATCAAAAAGCGTAAAGTTTTGAGAACAAAAAGTGCCGTGGTGCAATTCCACGGCACTTTATTTTTTTGGCTCAAAAACTTATTATGAATACTTACGGAAAGCAGCGATGATAAGCTGCTGAGGCATGTCGGGTTCTAGTTGCAACATAGCTTCTTCAACAGAAAGATGCTCCGCCCCCTTTGGGCGAATTGCAATAAGTCTTGCGGCTTCTATAAGGTTTGCGGGCATAACGCCACGGGGACAGCGTTGCACACAAGCAAAACAAGACAAGCATTGCCACAAGCTGTTTGAATTTAAAAGTGTGCTGACATCACCTCTTGCCAAATGGGATATAAACTGATGCGGCATTATATCCATATCTTTTGCAGTTGGGCAAGCGGCAGAGCAACGTCCGCATTTCATGCATTTATTAATATCCGTGCCGCTTAATTCTTGCATTTGCTGTGGTATATATTTGCTGTGGCTATGCATTCTCATCCACCCCCAAGGCCTGTGCTAGGATTTTTGTAAAATATTCTATTTTAATATCCTCGGTACTCTTGCCTACATTATAGGAGCAAAGAGGACAGGCCGACAAAAGCATTTCGCAACCAGCTGATTTTGCGTTTTCCAAAATAGCATTACACATTCCGGCGGACTTTTCGGGCTGGGCAAGAGAAATGTAGCCGCCGCAACATTCATTGCGCATGGCAAATTTTATTGGGGTTGCACCAAGGGCATTTATAAAATCTTCAATAATAGTTGGGTTTTCGGCATCATCAAAAG
>WRBU01000138.1 GCA_009784355.1 Defluviitaleaceae bacterium | reverse complement strand
TTCCGAGAGAAAATATCTTGGGGCGAGTGTTTTTTACTTTTTTCTCTCAGGCTGGGCGTGTAAGATAAATTTAGAATTAATACTAATTCCAATTTAATACATGGAGTGCCGACTGAGCCCCAAGCGCAAGGCGTTTGGGAATAGCGAAGGAGAGCAGTCTATGATTTTAAATGGAATTAGTATAAGCATTTAAAATTTAACGGAGGTGGGGTCTTATGGCAAAAATCCACAAAGACATGATAATCAGCGACATTATCAATATCGATAGACGTTTAGCGATGTTTTTAATGCAAAATGGTATGCATTGCTTTGGCTGAGGTGCAGCACAATTTGAGTCTCTGGAAGAGGCTTGCGCTGTACACGGTTTGGCACCAGAAAAAGTTGACGAATTAGTTGGCTTGATGAACGAGTTTTTGGAAAAAAACCCAGAAGCACCAGAATAATTTTGTCGGGGCGGCTTTACCACCGCCCCATAATTATGCAAAGGAGAAATTGAAATGAAAAGATTTTTTGGCATAGTAGTATTACTTATGTCTATTGTAATTTTTGTAGCGGCTTGTGGTGGTAGAGATACAGAGCAGACACCTTACACAACCGAAGCATCACAAGACATACAACCCACGACCGATGCAAGTACCGAAACCATACAAACACAACCCCCCCACAACCTAGCCGAGGAAGAGCTTATTTTGGGTGGATGGATTGTTGTTGATATTATTGACGATTACTCTACTCCTGAAGAAATTGCCGAGGAGCTCTCAGAAATAACCTATCGTTTTTTCTTTATGCCTTTTAACATGGGAATGTACTGGGTGGAGCTAATTGGAGAGCCAAATGACTCGGACATCATACCTACATTTTCATGGTCTGTAAACAACGGATTAATAACAATGACAAGCGATACAACAGGGGTAACAGTCGTTTATGAATATTCTTTTGATAATGACCTGCTAGTGATGTTTGACCCGATTATTAATGAAACATTAGTATTTGAGCGTATATCTGAATAACTAACACAAGGCGGCATTGCCCGCCTTTTTTTCTTGCCAATGAATGTTTATTGTGGTATAATGGCAAAAATAGACCTCCATGGGAATTAGAATTCGTCGGAGGAGGTCTAATGTAGTCTTTTGAGAGCGAGGAAAAATTATGACACAAGATAATCCCAAAATCGAAAATATCGAAGAATTTATAACTTTTGAGAGCTTACCCATTTCAGACGAGATAAAACGTGCTGTTGCTGACATGGGGTTTACCCAAACCACCCACATACAACGCCAAGGTATACCTGCTGTTATGACTGGGCGTGATGTTATAGGTCATTCCCAAACGGGCACGGGCAAGACGGCGGCTTTTGGCATCCCCGCTATAGAAAAGCTCAACCCTGCGTTAAAGGGAAGAACACAAGTTTTGGTGCTTTGCCCGACTCGTGAGTTGGCACAACAGGTTGCGGCGCAAATGCGGCTTTTTGCAAAATACAAGCATAGCATAGGAATTGTGTGCATTTATGGCGGACAAAGTATTGACGTGCAAATAAACGCTCTTAAACGTGGTGCAGATATTGTTATAGGCACACCGGGGCGTGTCATGGACCACATGCGCCGCCGCACACTAAAACTGGCTGACCTCTCATTAATGATACTTGATGAAGCGGACGAAATGCTTAATATGGGTTTTCGTGAAGATATCGAAACCATTTTGCAAGAAGTGAGTGAAGACAGGCAGACCCTGCTTTTTTCCGCCACTATGTCGCCGGAAATAATGGCTATAACCGGAAAGTTTCAAAAAGACCCTGTTATTGTAAAAATATCAAAACAGAATATGGTGCTACCTAATATCAAGCAATTTCTTTACGACATTCCCCGTGGCACAAAATTTGATGTACTTTGCCGCTTGATTGATTACTACAACCCAAAGCGTAGTATGATTTTTTGTAATACTAAAAAAATGGTGGAAGAACTTTCGGAGCAACTTCGCAACCGAGGATATTTTGCCGAAACCTTGCATGGGGACATGAAGCAATTTGCCCGCAACTTGGTTATGGATAGCTTTAAAAAAGGGCGCACAGATATGCTTATAGCCACCGACGTTGCGGCACGTGGACTTGATATTGACCACATTGAATATGTTATAAACTACGACTTGCCTGCTGATATGGAATTTTACGTACACCGTATTGGGCGCACGGGACGTGCGGGACGTGAGGGCACATCCCTTACATTAATTACAGGCAACAAAGAATTTGCACAAGTTAAAGAATTAGAGCGTTTTACAAAACAAAAATTACAGCTTGCCCCAATTCCAACGCTGGCAGAAGTGGAAACCGCCAAAGGTAGACGCATTGCAGAAGAAATAGAAAAAACCATCGAGCGTGGCGTGCTTGAAAAACACCGCAATATCATCAATGTATTGCTGGAAAAAGAAATTGCCGCCGAAGAAATTGCAGTAGGGCTTTTAAAAATGCTTTATGCCAGCGACAAAGAGTACACAGAGGGCATGGAAGACAGCATCAAAAAAGAAGAAAACCGCATTTGGAAAAGCCGCCAAGGCTTCAAAGGCAAAGGCATGACCTTTGATTCTAAAAAGCCAAGAGCAAGGCTTATGCTTAATGTGGGCAAAAAAGACCGCATACTTCCAGGCAATATAGTTGGCGCAATAGCCGGCGAAACAGGCATCCCCGGCAAAACTATACGTGGCATAGAGATTTTTGAAAATTACTCCTTTGTTGAAGTGCCAAAGGATATGGCTGATGTCATCATCGCCGCCCTTAACGGCATACGGATGAAAGGTAAGAGGGTTAAGGTAGAAAAAGCTCGTATTGATATTAAAAAATAATTGTAGCGGGGAGATAGCATGTTAAAATTAGAATACTCCAATAGTTTTAATCTTAGCAAAAGAGTTGAAAGCAAAGAAGCGATTTTAGTTTTCGGAGTTACTGTTCCGAAAGTTGGTGAAAATCTTGAAATTGATGGCAAAGAGACGCATATCGTATCTTCGATAATAATGACCGAAGCCAATTTAATCATGCTACATAAGCAGATAGGGATGCTTCTTGAAAAGAGTAGTTAGATTTTGTGAGGTGAAATAATGACTATAGCCTATGTCCCAAGTGAAGCATATATCAGTGAAGTTAGCGAAACTGCTGGAGAGCATTTTTGGATTTATGTAAAAAATGAGAAATTTGCTACGATTACACAATTTGAGACATTATATCCTTCTGAAAAGTGGCATACTATCAATAGAGGTGATGATATGTCGAATAGGGATATAAAGCAAAAATTATACGAGTTATCGAAGCGTGCTAAAAAAATAGTTCAAAGTACCGAATTAAGACATATACCCAATGAAGACGATTTGCGTATTGCAAATGAAAATTTTGACATTTTTCATGTATTGCAGCATGAAACAATAGAGGCAGAAGAAAATGAAGTTTAACCGTGGAGATATTTACCTAATTAGTTTCCCTCAAACCTTTGACCCCAAACATTTAGGGGGCAAAAAGAAATATGTTGTTGTTTTACAAGAAGGAGCAAACTATGATAAATATGATACAATAGCTGTTCTTTTGCTTACATCCAATCCTGCTTGCAAAAATTACCACACGGTTGTCACGATTGAATTAGGAAGCACTAAATTGCTAAAAGAGTCCTATATTCAATGCAGTCAACCTTATACAATTAAAAAGTCTTGGCTTTCTGGCGCAGGTCATTTTGGTCAACTTTCTGTTGAAAAGTTGGACGAGGTAGATGAAAAGTTATACATAGGACTTTGTATGGGTATTCAGAATGGATAAATTAGATTATTATAAAATAGAAGATTACGCCAAAACCCACATGACCGACATCACCCACGACATGCACCATGTATACAGGGTGTTAAATGTTGCCTTGGATATTGCGGAACATGAAGCCAATGTAGACATGGATGTTTTGACTGCGGCGTGCTTGCTCCACGATATTGGAAGAAACGCACAAGCTGCTGACCCTAAACTTTGCCATGCAGAAGTTGGCGGTGAGATGGCTCACGATTTTTTGTTGACCTTGGGATGGACAAAAGAAAAGGCTTTTTGCGTTAAAAAGTGCGTTCAATCGCATAGGTTTAGAGGGGATAACAAGCCGCAAAGCATTGAAGCAAAAATTTTGTTTGATGCGGATAAGGTGGATGTTTGTGGCGTTATCGGCATAGCTAGAGGATTTACTTATATTGGCGAAAATAATTCGGGTGTCATTTACAAAACAGATGAAAGCGGTGCCGTACTTACAGACGAACCCGAAACTTTTTTTGGAGAGTATAATTACAAATTAAGAAATATTTATGATAAATTTCACACACAGCGAGGGAAAGAAATTGCAGGGATACGGTGGAAGAATTCTTTGGATTTCTACGACGCATTGTTGTCAGAAGTTAAGCAAAGCACGA
>WRBU01000137.1 GCA_009784355.1 Defluviitaleaceae bacterium | reverse complement strand
GGAGATATTATAAGCATTGATATTGGTGCGTATAAAAATGGCTTTCACGGTGATGCGGCAAGGACTTTTGCTGTCGGTGATATTTCTGATGAAGCACAAAAGCTCGTGGATATAACTAAACAGAGTTTTTTTGAAGGCATTAAATATGCCAAGGCAGGCGAATTTTTAGGAAGTATTTCGGCTGCTATACAAGACTTTGTGGAAGGTGCAGGATACAGTGTTGTTCGGGATTTTGTCGGGCATGGTATTGGTGCATCCTTGCACGAAGCCCCAGAGGTTGCAAATTTTCGCAACCCAGCACAAGGGCGTGGGCCAAGGCTTGCCTCTGGAATGACCCTTGCGATAGAACCTATGGTAAACATAGGTACACACGAAGTGGTAATCTTATCCGATAAATGGACTGTGGTAACCAAAGACAAAAAACTGTCTGCGCATTACGAAAACACAGTTTTAATAACCCATGGGGAAGCGGAGATTTTAACCATATGAAGCAAAAAAAAGTTAGGCAAAGCGAGTTAAAAATTGGTCAAATTGTTTTTTCAAAAGCTGGCAGGGACAAAAGCGATTGTTTTGTGGTAATAGCCACGGAAGGTGAATTTGCACAGCTTGTTGACGGAAAAACAAGACCGCTTGAAAGACCGAAAAAAAAGAAGCGTATGCATATTCAGCACACAAATTTTGTGGATGAATTATTAGCGCAAGCCATTGTCAGCGGGGCGCATTTAAAAAACAGCGACTTTAAAACCGCTATTAAAAATGCTACGTCTGGCTACAATGAGATAAACGAAAACAGCGAAACCGAAGCAAGCGCAGATTTACTCCACTCCAATCCTTCCGACCAAGAGGACGGCAGATGTATTTGCCCGCATTTTGGGCAAATACATCGAGAGGACGAGGGAGAGAAGGATTGTGATTGGAGTTAATCTGTGGTTGCTGAAAACGGCGGACAGGAGGTCTTTTAACATGCCAAAAGACGGCGCAATAGAGGTTGAAGGTATCATTGTGGAGAAGCTCCCAAACGCCACATTTAAGGTGGAGCTAGAAAACAAGCATATCATAACCGCTCATATCTCAGGAAAATTGAGAATGAATTTTATAAGAATTATACCCGGGGACAAAGTTCTTATCGAAATGTCCCCATACGACCTAACAAAAGGCAGAATTATCTGGCGTGATAAATAACGCCAAAACACGGTGGAGGTGCTAACATGAAGGTAAGACCATCGGTTAAACCTATGTGTGAAAAATGTAAAATTATTAGGCGCAAAGGGGCTGTTCGTGTTATTTGCGAAAACCCAAAGCATAAGCAAAGACAAGGATAAGGAGGCAGACAATGGCTCGTATAGCTGGTGTTGACATTCCACGTGAAAAACGTGTAGAAATAGGGCTGACGTATATTTTTGGCATTGGTCGTTCGTCCTCTAACAAACTTTTAAAAGTTGCGGGTGTAAGCCCTGACACAAGAGTTAGAGATTTGACGGATGACGAAGTTGCTAAAATTCGTTCTGCCATTGAAGCAAATCAAACTGTTGAAGGCGATTTACGTAGAGAACTTGCCCTTAACATCAAAAGACTTACAGAAATTGGATGTTATAGAGGCATTCGTCATCGCAAAGGCTTGCCGGTGCGAGGTCAACGTACAAAAACAAATGCCCGCACAAGAAAAGGCCCAAGACGCACTGTGGCCAATAAGAAGAAATAGGAGGGATGTCGTTAAATGTCTAAACGTGTAGTAAAAAAAGGTACGACCAGACGACGTCGTGAAAAAAAGGTCGTCAATTATGGTCAAGTGCATATTCAGGCTACTTTTAATAACACTATCGTAACCATAACTGACCAAAACGGCAACGCCCTTGCATGGGCTTCTGCTGGCGGCTTGGGATTTAGGGGTTCTAGAAAATCTACCCCTTATGCGGCTCAAATGGCGGCAGATACAGCAGCAAATTCTGCAAAAGAATTTGGGCTACGCTCTGTTGAGGTTTTTGTTAAAGGTCCGGGGAGCGGTCGTGAAGCGGCCATCCGTGCATTATCAGCCGCCGGGCTTGAAGTGTCTATGATTAAAGATGTAACGCCTGTTCCGCATAATGGTTGCAGACCACCAAAAAGACGTCGTATATAGGAGGAGTGTAAAGTATGGCTATTGATAGAACCCCAGTAATGAAAAGAGCCAGAAGCCTTGGCATAGAGGCTGCTTTCACTGGCTCCACAAAAAAATCAAAAATTAAACCCGCAATATCCCGCAAAAAGCCATCAGAATATGGCTTGCAAATGAAAGAAAAGCAAAAAGCAAAGTTTTGCTATGGCGTGCAAGAAAAGCAATTTAAAGGGTATTACAACAGAGCATCAAAAATCCGTGAAGGTATCACGGGTGAAAACCTATTGATGCTTTTAGAAATGCGTCTTGATAATGTTGTATACCGCATGGGATTGGCTCGCACACGCCGTGAAGCCCGTCAGCTTGTCAGCCACAAATCTATTACGGTTAATGGTAGAAAAATTAATATTGCTTCCTATCACACAAAACCAGGTGATATTGTTGCTGTAACGGACAAAGCAAAAGAATCCGTACGCTTTAAAGACATTTTAGCGGCGACAGACGGCAAGCGTATCGAGGCTTGGCTTGATGTTGACCACAAAAACCTTAAAGGCAGCATCTTGGCAACCCCAACTCGTGAGCAAATTGACACACCTGTGAATGAAACCTTCATTGTAGAGCTATACTCTAAATAATACTTGCTATTATTGGAAATTTATGGTATTATTGGAGGGTGCGTTTTCGCACCTACATAAAAGGGAGGTTATTACACATGGTTGGTTTTCAAAAACCTCATATAGAAATTGCAGACATGACAAACAGCTACGGCAAATTTGTTATAGAACCTTTGGAGCGTGGGTATGGGACAACATTGGGCAATTCTTTGCGCCGTATTTTGCTCAGTTCGCTTCCAGGGGCGGCATTTTCAAATATTAAAATTGAAGGAGTTTTGCACGAATTTAGCGTTATAGAAGGCGTTAAAGAAGACGTGTGTGAAATTATCCTCAATCTTAAAAATGTTGCCATTAAAAACACCGCAGCCAGCGATGAACCGAAAAAAGCCTATATAGAAATTTCTGGTAATGGCGTACTTACCGCAGGCGACATTAAAGTGGATGCCGATGTAGAAATTTTGAATCCAGAGATGCACATTGCTACACTTTCTGGTAATGATGCCCATATTGCGGCAGAAATGACAATTACCCGTGGTCGTGGATATTATAGCGCAGAAAAAAACAAGAGCCTAAACAATGGCATTGGCGTTATTCCGATGGACTCCATCTACACCCCTGTTAAACGTGTAAACTTCCATGTTGAAGACACACGCATAGGGCAAGTAACCGACTACGACAAATTGGTGCTGGAAGTGTGGACTAACGGAACGCTAACTCCAGACGAATCTGTTAGTCTTGGTGCAAAAATTTTCAGCGACCACTTAAACTTGTTTATTAATCTTACCGACAACGCCAAGGAAGTGACTATCCTAACCGAAAAAGAAGACAATAACCGAGAAAAAATTCTTGAAATGTCTATTGAGGAAATGGATTTGTCTGTCCGCAGTTATAATTGCTTAAAACGTGCGGGCATCAACACCGTTGAAGATTTAGTGAACAAAACCGAAGATGAAATGATAAAAGTACGTAATCTTGGGCGCAAAAGCCTTGAAGAGGTGCTTCATCGCTTAAATGACTTTGGAATGTCGCTTCGTCCAAGTGAAGAAGCATAAAAGAACTACACATTAACAAGTGAGGAGGTATGAAAATGCCTGGTTATAGAAAACTTGGCCGTACGTCATCTCAACGTAAGGCTATGTTAAGAAATTTGGCAACAAATCTTTTGTACCACGGGCGCATCAAGACCACCGAAACCCGTGCAAAAGAAGTGCGCAAAATAGCGGAGAAACTAATCACACTAGCTATTTCTGAAAAAGATAATTTTACAGAAATTACAAAGTCTTACAAAGTGCCGCAAAAAGATTCATCCGGCACACGCGTTAGGGAAGAAAAAGACGGCAAGCGTGTGACTGTGTTTGATACGATAGAGCGCACTGTACGTGTGGACAGCCCATCAAGACTTAATGCCCGCCGCCAAATGCTCGCTGTTTTGTACCCTGTTACAGAAGTGCCGGCAGATGGACGTAAAAAGCGTGCAGAGTCAAAAGTAGTAAACATGCCCGAAAAGCTGTTTAACGAAATTGCCGCACGTTACAAAGACCGCACAGGCGGCTACACACGCATTGTCAAAATTGGCAAACGCAAAGGTGATGGCGCAGAAGAAGTTTTTGTAGAATTGGTATAATTTACTAAACCCCGTATTTTGCGGGGTTTTTTTATTTTCATCAATATTTTTCTCAAAAAACCCCTTGACAGGGGGGGGGGGGGGGGGGGGG
>WRBU01000136.1 GCA_009784355.1 Defluviitaleaceae bacterium | reverse complement strand
TCTGCCTGATAATTTTGATAAATACGCTAAACTCTCGGCATGATGCGGTTCTAATTGGTCTTTGATAAGTCTAAACTGCCAGTTGCCGCAAAGTGTGCCCGGTGTGTTTGTTCTATGTTCAGAGCCAAGCGACAAAAGGTCTTGTATGGGGATGATAGCAATTTTTGCGCAAGATAAAAAAGCAGCACGAATAAGGTCATATGCAGCATTCTCTCCCGATGTGTTGAGATAGCGGCGCATGTGGTCTTTTTCATTTTCTGTGGCATTTTTGTACCAACCTATTGTGGTATCATTGTCGTGCGTGCCGCTGTACACCACCAAATTACTCATTTCAAAATTATGTGGCAGATGTGTGCTGCCGCCAATGCCGTCAAAGCCAAATTGTAAAACCCGCATCCCCGGAAGGTCTAATTCGGTTAACAGCTTCGTAACTGCGGGAGTAATTATGCCTAAATCTTCGGCAATAATTGGTAGTTCCCCTAGCCTGTGTTTTATTACATCAAACAGCTCCCGCCCTGAGCCACGCTGCCATTTGCCCTCTTTTGCGGTCTTTGCACCGTAGGGTATCGCCCAATATGAATGAAAGCCCCGAAAATGGTCAAGACGTAATATGTCAAACGCTTCCATTGCTTTTTTGATGCGGTTAATCCACCATTCATATCCGCCAGACTTGTGCACCTCCCAGTCGTAAAGCGGATTGCCCCAAAGTTGCCCGTCTTTGGAAAAATAATCCGGCGGAACACCGGCCACTACCGTGGGTTTGCCCTTGTCATCCAGCAAAAACAACTCGGGATTTGCCCAAACGTCCGCACTGTCGTATGCTACAAAAATAGGCATATCGCCCATTATTTGCACGCCATGCGACACAGCGTATTCTTTAAGCTCACTAAATTGCACATTAAAAATATATTGTAAAAATTTATGATAGCAAATATCATTATTTAGCAGCAATTTATAATGCATAATAGCTTCAGGTTTGCGGCTGGCAATAGCGTCATCCCATGTATTCCATACTGCACCATAAAAATAGTCGGCATTCTCACCATTTGGCAACATAGCATATCGCCGCTCATTTATAAAATGCCGTTTTAGAGAAATAAAAAGAGCGTAATCATCAAGCCACACATCGTTATTAGCCAAAAACTCTTGGTAACCTTCGCATGGCTTAAAATTTTCAAAGGCTTTGCGAAAAATTTCTTCCTTTAAAGTTATAACATCAGTATAATTTATTTTACTGTCGGGAAATGTAATATTATGCGCAAAATTTTTTATATCATCTTGAGATAAAAGCCCCGCTTGCACAAGTTTTTTTGGGCAAATAAAAAGCGTATTTCCAGCAAATGTTGAAAAGCATTGATATGGAGAATCGCCAAAGCTAGTTGGGTTGATGGGCAAAATTTGCCATATTTTTTGCTTGGCTTCTTTTAAAAAATCAACAAAATTATAAGCGGCCAAACCAAAATCACCAATGCCAAAATCTGTGTAAAGGGAGGAAATGTGTAACAAAATCCCGCTTTCTCGCTTATTTTGCATAAAATTTCACCACTTTTCAAAAAATATTTCCTTAATATCCAAAAGCTATCCAGTATTTAAAATTCCCCATGGGCAAAAATATATTAGCTAGGCTCGGACTTTACATGAAAAAGCGCGCAGTCATGCGAAGTCTGGTTCTTGGCATAAATATTTTAAGGGGGAAACAATCTTATGAATTTAAGAGGAAAAACAATTGCTGGTGCAGCTATTGCTTTGATTGCTATTGCAGCTACGGGTTGCGGAAGCCATTTGGCAAACAACACCCATGGATTAGGCAGAGCACATGATGGCACAGCAAGGCATGGTGTTGTTGAGCAACGTGCCGATCGTACAACCCGCCACAACAATCATCGTAGAGGCTTAAACCGTATGGCTAGACGCACAAATTCGCACCTAACTTCACCAAACGCTCATTCACGCCGCGGCATTGACCGTACAGCAACTGAAAACCGTTATTTGCATCAAAATAATTCGGTAATACGTGACGGCAACGCTTATCGTTTAGGCAATGAAGCTGTTGTTGACGGAACAATTAACAACAGAGCTATTAGTAATAATGCAGTTGTAAGACATGATGAAAGAATCAATGACGGCGCAACTGTAAGACACGACGCAAGAAACATGTATGACGGCAACGCTTATCGTGTAGGCAATGAAGCCGTGGGAATGCACGAAAGAACTGTTGTTGACGGAACAATTAACAATAACACAACTGTTAGGCATGGCGAAAGAATAACAGCTGTGCCGTATAGCAACACCCAAGCACCAAGAGCTTATGCGCGTTAATTGTGCACTGAGCCAAAGAGGGGTTTAAATAAATATATGCTTGCAAAAGGGGACGTTCATCGTCCCCTTTTTTATTTTGATTTTTTTCTCATATAGTTTTCGAGCATTACTTCTGCCGCCTCTTTTTCGAGGTTGAAAGACAGCATAATTTCAGAAACTACTATTTTTCTAGCAGTAGTTAATGTCTTTTTTTCTGCACCAGAAAGTCCTTTTTGGGTTTCTCTGTGATATAGTTCGTGAAAAACAGCGGCTGTTTGACCAAGCTCTCCGCTTTTAATTTTTTCCATATTTTCTTTATATCGCTGATTCCAGTTATCAGGTTTTGTTGGCACAGGCAAAAAGGCAGTTTCCTTCATAATACGCGCTATGTCATCCTGCGGCAAAATATGGCGCAAATTTGAACTTTGTATTGTATCTTGGCAAAGCAGTATAGTAAGGTTGCCTAATGGCAAGCGTAGCACAAAATAATTTTTGTTTATGCCATCAAAATTCTTTTCTTCTAAATCTTCGATAATCCCCGCTCCATGCATGGGATACACCACAGCTTCGCCCTTTGCGAACACGCCATTCACTCCTCAAAAAATTCCAATATACTACATTATAGCACATTTAACGCTATAATGCAACGGGAATTTTCGATTTAAAAGGATGCGGCGTATAATTTTCAAGCACAAAGTCTTCCACAGTAAAATCGTAGAAATTTTTAATATCAGGATTTATTACCAATTTTGGTGCTTGGCGTGGTTCACGAGTTATCAGCTCTTTTACAATTTCCACATGGCGGTCGTAGACATGGGCATCAGCAATAACGTGTACAAACTCCCCTGCTTCAAGCCCGCTAACTTGTGCAAGCATATGTACCAAAATAGCGTACTGGCTCACATTCCAATTATTAGCTGCCAAAAAATCTTGGCTTCGTTGATTTAAAATAGCATTAAGTTTTTTGCCAGAAACATTAAAGGTCATGGAATAAGCGCATGGATAAAGGCTCATGGCGTGAAGGTCTTGGTGGTTATATAGGCTTGTTATAATGCGGCGGGAAGCGGGATTATGTTTTAAGTCGTACAAAACACGGTCTACTTGGTCAAATTCGCCTTCTTTATATTTATGCTTTATGCCCAGTTGATAGCCGTATGCCAGCCCAATACTGCCTTCTTCGTCCGCCCAAGCATCCCAAATTCTGGTGTCAAGCTCATTTACATTATTTGACTTTTTTTGCCATATCCACAAAATCTCATTAATACAGCTTTTAAATGGCAAACGCCGCAAAGTAAGAGCAGGAAATTCAACTGACAAATCGTATCGGTTGACCATCGCAAACTGTTTAATTGTGTGCGCCTTTGTCCCATCTTCCCAAACAGTGCGTACATCCTGCCCTTTGTCCCATATGCCATTTTCCAAAATATTTTTGCAGTTTTCAATGAAAGTCAAATCAGCTTTTGCCATTCTTATTTCCTCCCATATGCTGTAATGTCATGCTTGACATTAATCCTATAATCTATTTTTCATATTTACAAATCTTCCGAAGCGACTTCAAAAAATCTTGCAAAAATGTTTGGTCTACTTTAAAAGCAAATCGCATCAAATGGTCAATATATCCACCATAGCTATACAATTCGCCGCTTATCGTTATCTGTCCTTGCTTGTTCATTTCGAAATCAATAAAATTTCCATATCTACAAATGTTGAGTGTCGCTTTTGCACAGAGAAAATCGTACATATTATTCAAATCTCTTACAAACAAGTCCATGCCTTTGTTGATTTCGTCCACAATCAAGCAATCGACAGTAGCAGAAAATTTGCCAAAATCTGAAATAACTCTCAGGGAAAAAGACATGGTTGCACCATGATGGCAAAAGTTAAAAATCGACAATTCGTTATCGTCATTTTTAATCGTAGCAATCATCTTTATCCCACTCTCCTATAACCTTTTCAACAGTTTCAAAGCCAAGCCCCCGCCGAGCCAAAAAGGCTTTCAGTTTCTGTATCTCTGCAAAATCCTGCGGAAAAGGCTTATTACGCAACTTCTTCTCCAAAGCCCGCTTTGCGGATTCTAGGTCATCCTCATCACTGTTGTCGTTAAAAGCCACGGCAATGTCTTTGTCCGAAACGCCTTTAATACGAAGTTC
>WRBU01000135.1 GCA_009784355.1 Defluviitaleaceae bacterium | reverse complement strand
ATGATTAGCTTATGTGTGATGCCATCGTTGTTTGTAACAAAAGAGAGTTCCTCATTTTTCTTAAAATACCTAATGGTGTCCTCCGTTTTTTCAAGACGTTTGTCAAAATGAAAGCCCGTGCGCTTGTAGGTTGTCCCTAATGCCGCAATGGAAATGGCTTCGTCTTCACTTTCTGCATTGCAAATGAGCTTTTTTAATAAATCGGCATTGGATTTTTCTATAATTCCGTCTTCCAGCCTTTTATCTATCTCAGTAATTAAGTCTTGTTTCATTTTTTCTATGCTAGACATCAAAATCCTCCCCATGCTATTTTATGCCACAATTATAGCATGGTTAGGGTCTAGTTGCCAATACCGAAATTCGTTAGTATCATCCCCTCTGGAACAACGCCTGCAAAAACAGTGTTGACAAGGGGAACACGTCGGGTTACGGGTATGACTTCATTTTGCAGCGGCACAACAATACGCATATTGGCTTCGACCGTAAGCCACACTTGGAAATTAATTTGGTTTATACCTGCCGATGTAAAAGATGTTTCGTATTCCACAGTCGCCTCCCCTGTTGGCACAATATTAATGCGGATATCGGGCCCGATACTTGCAAAAAGCGGTATGCCAGTCAACATGCCTATAGGAACAGCTATCGGCGTTGGGTGGTCTATTGAAAGCTGGCTTGAAATGTCCACCGCAAGCTGGCTTGCAACTTGATTTATTCGCACAGTGTCAACCGAAAGGGAACTGAGTTGACCCGCGGCATCAAGCGTAAGATTGTAAAAATCTTCACTATGTAGCCCAAATTGGGCAATGGTGCGGCTGATAGAATCATTTATTACGTCATTAATGATAACAACGGCTCGCTGGTCTGCAATGGCTATTACAGCAGGCATTATGGCGCGGTTTGCAACAAAAGCAGCAAAGGCAATAATCACGATAACGACCAAAATAACAATCTTGCCCGCACGCTTTACCTTTCCTATTTTTGTGCGTTTTGGGCGTGGTTTTTTGCCCATTGTAAAATAAGGTTTATGCAACATTTTTACCCCCAAATATTACAATTTGATTTAAACACTAGATTTTGGAAACAATCTGTGATATAATACTTTATTGCAAAAAGAGAGAAATAAGAAATAAAAGGGGTGCAAGAACATGAATTATTCAAAAGAAAACAATAACAAGCGTATGAAAAAATACAAAACCCATGGTAAAAAGGTGGCAAATAAAGCGGGCTTTTTGGTGCTTCGTGGTATTGTCGCATTTGTGCTTATAGGAATTTTTGCAGCCGCTGGGGCTGGCTTGGGTCTTTATTTTTCCGTCATACAGGGTGCTCCTGATGTGTCCACATTGCCCCGCGGTATAATGGGCGGCAGTTTGGATAGTGTTATTTTAGACAGACACGGCAACGAAATTGTGGTGCTTGATGCGGGTGTAAACCGCACTTGGGCTGAATGGGACGAAATTCCGCAATATTTAAAAGATGCCTTTGTGGCAATAGAAGATGAACGTTTTTTTGAACACAATGGCGTTGATGCCCGTGGCATGGTGCGTGCTGTGTACCAAACCTTGGTTCGTGGTAACCAGCAGGGTGCTTCCACTATTACCCAGCAGCTTGTTAAAAATATGCTAGGCGTGACACGCAATACAATAGAAACAAAGTTGCAAGAACAAGTTATGGCTGTGCAATTTGAGGCTATGCTGGTTGAAGAATTGGGCAGCGTTGAAGCCGCAAAACAGCATATTTTACATGAATACATGAATATCATCTATCTTGGCGGCGGAAATAATGGCGTGCAAGCTGCCGCAAGGTTTTATTTTGGCAAAGATGTAAGCGAACTTACTTTGAGCGAAGCCGCTGTCATTGCAGGCATTACCCAATTCCCGTGGCGGTACAACCCCGCACGTTTTCCCGAAAATAATCGTTATAGAAAGGTGAATGTGCTTGACTCTATGCTACGCCTTGGCTTTATCACCGAACAACAGCATTACGAGGCATACCACGACGATGTTTACGACCGCATACAGGCTGTGCGTGAGCAGGTAGACCCAAATGAGCACATTTGGGGATTCTTTACAGAGGCGGTATTGGCACAGCTTGAAGGAGACCTTGTGGCTATGGGCATGACCGTAGGTCAAGCTCAACATAGAATTTTCCACGACGGATTACGCATTTATACCACGATGGACCCACGAATACAAGAAATTGTTGACCGAGAATTTACAAACGAAACAAATTTTCCAACCAACCCTGCAGACTTTGAGTATCACGTGCTTTTACAAGTCAGCGTTCGTGATACAATTACAGGTCAAGTGCGTCACGCTCAAAGAACCCAAGCCCATTTTGGTCAGCGGATTACAGGCCGTCATATGTTCGATGAGTTTATTGATTGGGCAAGAAGCGACATGATTGGTATGCATGAAGAGCAGGTCGGGCAATATTTGTTCACTTTTTTACCTATGCCGCAGTCCAGCATGGTTATTATAGACCACAATAACGGGCATGTGGTAGCAATGGCAGGTCAACGCGGCGAAAAAATGTCTAACCGTGCTTTTAACCGTGCCACAGATTCGCAGCGTCAACCTGGTTCTGTTTTCAAAATTTTTGCGTCATACGCCCCTGCTTTTGATTTGGGCATGATAACCGCCGCAACTACTTTTGACGATTCTCCAAATTTAATTTGGGACTATGGTTTACAAAGACACCGTGTTTGGCCAAACAACTGGTGGATTGCTACCAGACCCAACTTCAACGGATATACCACAGTACGACGCGCAATAGAGCAGTCATACAATATTGTAGCTGTAAAAAACTGGAACTACGTTGGTGCACAAACTGCTTATAATTATTTATTAAACTTTGGTTTTACGACCCTTTGCCCTATCAATGATGCTAGAAACCCTGCGGTTGCCTTGGGCGGTGTGCATCATGGTATAACTAATTTAGAAATAACAGCCGCAATGGGTGCCATTGCAAACGGCGGTATTTTGCACCAACCAATATTGTACACTTTGGTTTTAGATAGAAATGGTGATATACTCATCGACAACCGTAACCTTGAATCAACCCAAGTTATAAGCCGTGAAGCTGCATATTTGCTTACCAACATAATGCGTGGCGTTATGAGTAGCGCAGGTACCGCTTGGTCTGCAAGGCTTCGCAACACAAATATGGACTTTATGGGCAAAACAGGAACAACCCAAGAAGGTCGTGATGTGTACTTCTCTGGCTCTACCCCATATTATACCGCCAGCGTTTGGGTGGGTCACGACGAAAGACGTACATTGTCTTGGGCAGTAACTGGAAGCAGACCAGACACCCGTTTGTGGCAAACAGTTATGGAGCAAGTGCATCAAGGATATGAAGTTCGCCATTTTGAGCGACCTGCAGGTTTTGAAACCCGCCAAGTTTGTGCCGATTCTGGCGGCATAGCAACATGGGCTTGCTTGAACGACCCGCGCGGAAGCCGTGTGCGTACAGAAATTTTTGCTCCCGGTACATTCCCGATAGCCCATTGTCACGTCCACGTAGCAGTCGAGGTAGAAATCATCACAGGTCTTTTACCCGACCCAATTTGGACACCTGCCGACCAAATAGAGCTTCGCTCTTTTATAACCCGTGACCGTTTTTGGGCAGAAATTGCAGGCAATGTACACATCGTAGATGCTTGGTTGGAAGCTCCAACTGCCATATCCACATTCTTCAACCCATCTTATAACAACGAATATGACTTTGACCATAGCCCGCCAGAGTATTACGACCAAGACCCGCTTTACGGTTTTTGGGGTATGCCGGACGAATATTCCGAAACTAGCGAACCCTTCGTCCCCGACAATCAAGAAATTCCAGAAACACCCCCACAAACCACCCTGCCCTTTACCTTGCCAGACAACACCGACCGACCACCAATAATATGGCCGTAAAATAAAAAGAGGCTAGACATTTAGAAAATTAAAAAAATGCTTGACAAATTATTTGGCATGTGATATTCTAGTTTTCGTTGTTCAAATGTCTAGCTTCTCTAACCAGCGGATGTGGTGGAATCGGCAGACACGCAGGTCTTAGAAACCTGTGCCTATGGCGTGGGGGTTCAAGTCCCTCCATCCGCAGTATTAGGAACAGATACGAACACCTCACCAATGCTTTCTCGTTGGTGAGGTGTTCGTGTTTTTATTTGCTCTCTCATAATGCCGTAGATGTGGCATACAGCAAAGCCAGCGAGGATGTATCAAAAACTCAAAGCGAACCCGTGCCGCTGGCGTTGCGAGCATGATTATGAAGGCAAGATAACAGATATGCAATGCTTGCCCGATGTGCTGCTTGGCAGGATTTATTACGAACCAAAGCCATAATGATTTTAAAATTACCGCCGCAAGGGTACTTTTGTAGGGGCGGCTTGTAGCCGCCCGTTGGAGCTAATGCCTTGCAAAACACACCTGCAAACCAAAAGCATAACGGGCGGTTAAAAACCGCCCCTACAAATGGTTATGCTATTGTGCTTTGCAATGCTTCTCT
>WRBU01000134.1 GCA_009784355.1 Defluviitaleaceae bacterium | reverse complement strand
TGACACTACGTCAATTATAGCATTTGGACCAATCACCAGCAAAGCAACGGCGGCGGCAAAAAGCAATAATGGCCCTAAAAGTATATTAAGGGCATAAATTACACTGGTTGGTATACGTTTAAGCTCCCGTTTATACACCGCAGAAAATGCTGTGCCTGTTTTAAGTTCTCCCAATTCGTAGTTCCCGCGCTTACGCTTTGAAGAAAGTCTTGTGTTGATGGCTTTGTAAAATTTTGCTGTAACAAACACGTATACGGCGAAAACAGCAACAGACACGGCAGCGAATATTCCAAAGCTGCTCCACAGCCCGTAATGCACACTGCTCACAAACCAATTAGCCGGCGGATAAAACCTTGTGATGCCATCGGTCATTGCACTGCCAAGGGCTTGCGCATCCGTTATTTCCCCCGCATGTAAAGCGTCGTAAAGCCCTGCATTCATATTTGCCTGCCAAGCAAACATTAAATATAAATAACCCGCAAGCAAAGCAAGGGCTATAATTATCACAATAATATTGGCATATCTAAAACGGCTGGTTAGCGCGACAATAGCCGTGCCAACCAATATCGATAAGGTCATCGGAATAAGCGGAGCTATAAAAATTGCCAGACCAAGCATGATAAAAGTTATAGAAGACGGCATGTAGGCAAAGGTTGCATAATTTATCATTGCAGGAATGAAAATAACCATGCAAACAACCGCCATGGTTATGTATATCATCATAACACGGCTTAACACAATGGCAGAAGCCGACACAGGAAGCGACATTGTTTGGTCGTAATCCTTGTGCCCAAACAAAACCCCGCTTGCACGCATGTATGTCAAAATAAATACAATTATTGAAGCAAGAGCAAGGCTCATAGCTGGCAAGACTGTTGTTTCTCCCATTTGTGCAAAAGGTGCGGTAAAAAACCAAACCATAAATCCGCCAATGCCTAAAACAGCCAAAACGCCAAATATAATTAAGGCAATTTTTGAGCTTGTCGCACTGCTTTTTCCATGCAATATCTTGTTGATGCCAAAAACACCCATCATTTGCAGGCGCAACAGCACAAAGAATTTACTCATTTACCTGCGACACCTCCACAAAAATTTCTTCAAGGGAGCTGTCTCCAAGCACAACTTCTGTTGCTCCAGATGTAATAAGTTTTCCGCCTTTTATAATCGCAATTTTGTTACACAGTCTTTCCACCATCATTAAAACGTGGCTTGAGAAAAAAATTGCACTGCCCGATGCGCAAAGTTCTGCCATCATTTCTTTTAGGCGTATGGCGGCTATTGGATCAAGCCCGATAAAGGGCTCGTCAAGTATTAGAAGTTTTGGATGGTGCAAAAATGCCGCTATAAGAGATATTTTTTGTTTCATGCCGTGGCTGTACGAAGAAATTAAATCACCAAGGGCAGGTGTCATTTCAAATGCGGCTGCATATTTTTCTATACGCTGTTTGCGCAAGTCTTTTCCCACACCAAAAATGTCTGCCATATAATTAAGATATTGTATGCCTGTTATATACTCGTAAACATCGGGTTTGTCGGGTATATAAGCAATTTTTGATTTTGCGGCAACAGGCTCTTGCTTCACGTCATGCCCGTCCACCACAATGCTGCCGTTTTCAAAATCCATAACTCCAACAATGGCACGTATTGTGGTGGTTTTGCCCGCACCATTATGCCCAATAAAGCCAAAAATGTCCCCGGGTGCAACGGTCAAATCAAGCCCGTCAACAGCTTTTTTACCACCCGTGTAAACCTTTGAAAAATTTCTGATTTCCAAGATGTTTTGTTGCATATATATCCCCCATATATTATGACTTTAAAATAGGATTGTGCTTGCTTTCGTATTCTATTGTAGTTGGGCTTCCATGTCCCGGATAAACCTTGGTTTCTGGCGGTAAGGCAAAAAGACGTTCAAGACTTCGCTTGAGGTCATTAAAGTTTGAAGTTGGCAAATCGTGTCTCCCATAACTGCCTTTAAATAGAAGGTCGCCAGAAAAAAGGGTGTCTGACTGCGGTATATAGTAGCACATATGCCCCGAAGTATGCCCGGGTGTCAGTAAAGCATAAATTTTTATCCAGCTTTTTTCCAAAATTTGTTCATCATCAAGATATACGTTAGGAGCGCAAGTAATATCCCGCTTTAATAAAAGTTGGCTACCATTTAATTTAGGGTCGGCGGCAAGCACGGCATCTTGCGCAGACGAATAAATTTTCACACCCAAAATTTTTGCGAGCTCTTCTGCCGCCTCTACATGGTCAAAATGTCCATGGGTAAGTAAAATAGCAGAGATTTTAAAGCCTTGTGCATTTATGCGGGACAATATGCGCTCAGCTTCTGCTCCAGGGTCTATTAAAATGCCTTCCAAAGTATTTTCATTATGCAGTATATAGCAGTTTGTATCTACCATGCCTACGGGCATTGTGGTTATAATCACGGTATCACTCCCTTGAAAAATAGGCGAGCATTGCTCGCCCCTACGACTACGACATCAGTCTATCTATTTCATGCACGCCTTTTAGAGCAAGCAGGCGATGGCTTACTTTTTCAATTTCATCACGGCTGTTTACAAGCAGTGAGGTTTTAAAAGATGCCTCAGAACCCGATTTCATGGCGTTTAATGCAGCAATTTCTATACCCATTTTCTCAATGACATCTGTCACGGCTGGAATGCAATTCATAGAATCACATAAAATATTAAGCCCCACTGCAAAACGGCTGTTTGTTTTGCTTTCTTCGTTCCAATGGGCCTCCACAAGCCTTTCAATGTCTTGAGCGGTGAAATTTATTACATTTTTACAGCTTTTGCGGTGTATCGCCACCCCACGCCCACGGGTAACAAAGCCTATTATATCATCGCCCGGCACGGGGCTGCAGCATTTTGCGTAAAGTATTGCTAAATCACCCACACCAAGAACAATAACATCGCCCGTTTGTATGCTTTCTTTTTGGGCTTGTTTTGTTTGTGCGGTTTTGTTTATGTCTTCTATAATGCTTTTGGCATCTTGCGGAGCTTCGGGATTAAGCACCAAATATATTTCATGCAAACGATTAATGATGCTGTTTTCGCTCAATGTACCACGCCCAACGGCAGCGCATAATGTGTCAAAGTCGTTCATTGCATGGCGGTTTAAAACAAACTTTTCGCCCTCAGGTGTGTGTAGTTTTGAAAATGTAAAGCCTTTACGTTTCGCCGCCTTGTCCAAAAGGTCTTTGCCTTTTACTATGCTTTCTTCTCTGTTTTCTTTTTTAAGCCATTGTTTAATTTTTGTGCGTGCTTGTGTGGTTTGGGCAATTTTTAGCCATTCTTGTTTTGGGCCTTTGGCGGCTTTGTTGGTTATAATCTCCACACGCTCGCCATTTTTTAATTGATAGTCCAACTTGACTATTTTTTTATTAATAGTAGCCCCTGTCATGCGGTTGCCCACAGCAGAGTGGATGGCATATGCAAAATCTATTGGAGTAGAGCCTTTTTTAAGTGCAATTACTTCTCCCTGCGGCGTGTAGCAATGCACCCATTCAGTATATATATCTAGGTCGCCTTTAAGCATTTCTAAATAATCTTCGTTATTAGGGCTTTCACGGTGCATGTCAAGCATGGAGCGTAACCACTCTATTTTTGTATCGCTTTCGTCGCCGCCTGTTATGCCTTCTTTATACTTCCAATGGGCGGCAATGCCGCTTTCTGCCGCACGATGCATGTCCTTTGTACGTATTTGAATTTCAAAAGGCTCGCCGTCTGGCCCCATAAGGGCATCGTGTATGGATTGATAGCCATTGGCCTTTGGCGCATTAATGTAGTTTTTTTGACGCTCCATAATGGGCGTAAAAGTCTGATGGGCAGCACCCAATGCCTGCCAACATTCGGCAACGGTGTCCACAATAATGCGGACTGCAAAAACATCCATGATTTCTTCCAAAGGTTTATCTTGAGATTTCATTTTTTTGTGAATTGAAAAAAAGTGCTTCGCACGTCCTTTTATTTCGGCATCAAGTCCAGCGGCGTGCATTGCCGCAGTAAGGCGCACAACAATTTCATCCATGTGGCTTTGACGCTCTTCAACCTTCATGTTCACTTGCTCTTTGATTTTAGTATATGCATCGTGGTCATAATATTTAAATGCCAAATCCTCCATCTCTCGGCGCATGGTGGATATTCCAAGTCTGCCCGCAATGGGGGCATAAATTTCTAAAGACTCTGTCGCAATACGTTTTTGCGCTTCAGGCGACATATATTTAAGCGTACGTAAATTGTGTACACGGTCGGCAATTTTTATTAGAATAACCCGCATATCCTTCGCCATAGTCATAAATAATTTGCGGTAATTTTCTGCCTGTTCTTCATCACGGCTTATGGTGCGGCTTGCACGGCTTTTTCTCCATCTTCTTTCCTTTTCTTCGTCCAGCTTTTTTTGCTCAAGTTTTATTTTTTCTAATTTGGTAACTCCGTCCACCAAATTTGCTACTTCTTCGCCAAACATTCGCTTTATGTCGTCGTAAGTATATTCGGTGTCTTCGATGATGTCGTGAAGTATGCCTGCCGCAATGGTTTCACGGTCAAGCTCTAGCTCCGC
>WRBU01000133.1 GCA_009784355.1 Defluviitaleaceae bacterium | reverse complement strand
GAATGCAATGGCTTTGCAAATATCAAAAGACATCGCACAAATGGCGGCATCTGCCTGCGGTGACGTGGAGGCAATTTTGCTAACAGGCGGCATCGCACACGGCAAGCCCATCACTGATGAAATAACCCGCCGTATTGGCTTTATTGCCCCTGTCCACGTTTACGCTGGCGAGGATGAGCTTACAGCTCTTGCCGAAGGAGCGCACCGTGTGTTAACGGGTTATGAGGAAGTAAGAATCTATGTAGGATAGTTGTTCGCTTTACTTACACGAATGAAGTGAGCAATGACAGCTTCTTGTAAAGTTGTAAAATGGTTAGCGGGGTGTTTCTTTGGAAAAACAGCGCATATCAAAAAAGGCTTTAATTACAGTGGTTGCAGCGTCTGCAATCCTGCTTGCCATCATAATATCTGTGGTTGTTAATTTCGCTGACGGAAGAAACGTAGCTCCTGAAAGAATTTTTCTTAAAAGCGGAGACATTGTAATTGCGGAACAAAGTCGTACATACCGCATTTTTCAAGAGTCAGAAGGTCATTTGGGATGGGTTGACAGCTACGGATTTATATTTATTAATATTGATGATGGCAGCAGAGTGTACAGCCAAGGATTGCCTAGGAGCATGATTGGAGGACGGCGAAGTTACGATAACCTCATAGAGCAAAATCCAGACGGCACACACCGTGTCGTTTCTGGCATACACATTGCCGATGTGTATTTGCAAGCTGGCAATTATATTGTAGAATTGCCGCCACTGCCTACTGGCAACTATATTGTTTGGGATTTAAACACACGTAACTTTGGTGGATTTACTGCCGTTATGCTAGTGTGTGTTGTATTTTTCATCTGGGTGTTTGCAATAATGGCGGCTATTTGGATTTTGGCAAAGTTTATGCAAATGATAGTACACAAAATTAGGAAACAATAATATCTCCTAGGAGGAATTTTTTATGGATAAGTTTGGTTATATGGAAAAGTACGGTTTTGAGCAACTTTGCTTTTTTCAGGACAAGTCTACGGGGTTAAAGGCTATTACGGCAATACATAACACCGTTTTGGGTCCTGCTCTTGGAGGAAGCCGTTTTTGGGCTTATGCTGATGAAGAAGAGGCTGTTGAAGATGCCCTTCGTTTGGCTCGTGGTATGACTTATAAGTCCGCTCTGGCAGGACTGCCTCTTGGCGGCGGCAAGTCGGTTATTATAGGCGACCCAAATGTGCTGCGCAAAGACCCAATAAAGCGTGAGGCGTTTTGGCGTGCTTTTGGGCGTTACTTGGAAGGGTTAAACGGCAGATATATTACTGCAGAAGATGTGGGTACAACTACTCAAGACATGGTTTTTGTTAATATGGAAACTAACAATGTAGTAGGTTTGCCGGGACGCAGCGGCGACCCGTCCCCTTACACGGCTCTTGGCGTGTTTAAATCTATTATTGCTTGTGTACTGCATGTTTACGGAAGCGAAGATTTAACAGGAAAAGTTGTGGCTGTGCAAGGGCTTGGCAATGTGGGCTATCATCTTTGCAAAAACCTTCATGGGGCTGGCGCAAAACTTATTGTAACAGACATCAACCAAGAAAGCATTGACCGTGTTGTAAATGAATTTGGTGCAACTGCCGTTGCTCCTGACGATATATACAGCGTGGAAGCGGATATTTATGCTCCTTGCGCCCTTGGTGCTACTATCAACGACCAAACAATACCCAAATTAAAAGTCAAAATTGTTTGCGGAGGTGCAAATAATGTACTTAAAGACCCAGCGGTACACGGCAAGGCTTTGCAAGACCGTGGCATCGTATACGCCGTGGATTATTTAGCAAATGCCGGCGGTGTTATCAATGTTTCTTACGAATCCCATGAGCTTGGGTATAGCGAAGAAGCGGTTTTGCGTGATATTGACCGTATTAAATGGCGCATGTACGACATCTTGAACATTGCGAAAGAAACGGGCAAGCTGACCTATCAAATTGCGGATGAGCTTGCAGAGCAACGCATTGAGGCCGTGCGCAATATTAAGAGTATTTATACAGGCAAAAAGCAATAGTGGCAACCACCGTTGTAACTGGCTACTATGGTAGCGGAAAAACTGAATTTTGCGTTAATTTAGCTTTAAAATTGGCAAATGATGCGGGGCGGGGAAAACGCCCCGTGGTCATTGCCGATTTAGACATCATCAACCCATATTTTCGTAGCCGTGAAGCGGCAGAAAAACTAGCACAATACGGCATAACCGTAATGGGCGACCACCTTGACAACAACACAGGTCAAGATTTGCCCGCATTGTCCACTGCTTTTGTAGCAAGAATTAGGGCTGGTGATGATGTCATTATTGACCTTGGCGGCGGGGAGCTGGGTGCAAAGGTGCTGTCGGCGTGCCGTGATGATATTTTAGCATCATCACACGAGTTTTTGTGCGTGCTCAACCCGTTTCGCCCCGAAACTGATAGTACAAGTAAGATGGTGGGTTTTGTAAAGACGATAGAACACACGACTGGCATTGATGTAAGTGGTGTAGTCAATAACGGACACATGCTTCACGACACTACCGCAGAGGATATTATATATTCGCAAGAAGTCGTGCAACAAGCGGCATCCATGCTTGGACTACCCATTAGCTACACAATGTTGCGTAAAGATATATATGGAAAAATTGGCGGCAGATTATTGTCGCAACAAGTTATAACTTTTGAAAAATTGCAGATGCGCCAAAGTTGGCAATGACTCGAAGGGGGCGATTAATATAATACTCACGTTTAATGAAGATTTGTGTAAGGGCTGCAGTTTATGTGTAAATGTTTGCCCAAAAAAGATTTTGAAATTGGACACAACGAGGGTTAATGCAAAAGGCTATAACCCTATATCTTGTACAGATGTTGATGACTGTGTTACCTGCGGCATTTGCGCAATGATATGTCCGGATTCTGTTATAAAGGTGGTGCGAGAAAACTAATGAAGATATTGATGAAAGGCAATGAAGCAATTTGTGATGCCGCAATAAAGGCGGGTTGCCGTGCTTTTTTTGGCTATCCTATAACTCCTCAAAATGAAATTCCCGAGTATATGGCGAAGCAAATGGAAAAACTTGGCGGAGTTTTTGTGCAAGCCGAGTCTGAAGTAGCCGCAATTAATATGGTGTACGGCGCGGCGGCGGCTGGCGTTAGGGTTATGACCAGCTCTTCATCCCCCGGCATTGCGTTAAAACAAGAGGGCATTTCTTATTTGGTGGGGGCTGACCTTCCGTGTGTAATTGTGTCGGTGTCCCGCTCCGGACCGGGGCTTGGTGGTATTCTACCTGCCCAAAGCGACTATTTCCAAGCAACTCGTGGCGGCGGAAATGGCGATTACTACCTGCCTGTTTATGCCCCGTTTTCAATACAAGAAGCTATGGACTTGGTGATAAAAGCCTTTGATGTTGCGGACAAATACCGTACGCCTGTTATGGTTTTGGCTGACGGTATGCTTGGTCAAATGATGGAGCCGTGCAGCCTGCCCGAAGCTATTAATATACCCGAAGCTCACAGTTGGGGTGCAAACGGCAATAGCGACAAACGCCCACGCAACACAATAACAAGCCTTAACCTTAAAGGTGAAGGTCTTGAAGAAATGAATATACGCCGTTTTAAAACATACGACACAATTAAACAAAACGAAGTAATGGTGGACAATAGAGTGCAAGATGGGGACGAAGTTGCTATTGTGGCATATGGAACACCAGCCCGCATTGCATTAAACGCTATTGAAATTCTAAAAGAACAAGGCATAAAAGCGGGATTGGTGCGCCCAATAACCCTTTGGCCGTATCCCTATGATACATTCCAAAATTTGCCTTCCTCTGTGAAACAAGTTGTTGTTGCGGAGCTTTCTATGGGACAAATGATAGAGGATGTAAAGCTGGGCGTGGCTGGCAAGTTGCCCGTTAGCCTTTACGGTCGCACAGGCGGCATGATTTTTGAGCCAGAGGAGGTTGCGGCATATGTCAAAAGTTGTATATGAAAAATCCCGAGGACTTACAGATAATCCTCTTTCGTACTGCCCCGGCTGTGCTCACGGCATCATTCATAAAATTGTGGCTGACACCCTTGTTTCCCTTGATGTTTTAGAAAAAACCATTGCTATTGCGCCTGTTGGTTGTTCGGTTATGGGCTATGAGTATTTTAATTGCGACGGAATACAGGCAGGACACGGGCGTGCGCCAGCCGTTGCAACTGGTGTAAAACGCACAAACCCCGATAAAATCGTCTTTACATATCAAGGCGACGGGGACTTGGCTGCCATTGGGGCTGCAGAAATTGTACACGCTGCCCATCGTGGTGAAAATATCACGGTTATATTTGTAAACAACGCAATTTACGGGATGACGGGCGGTCAAATGGCACCAACAACCCTTATTGACATGAAAACAAGCACAAGCCCCTTTGGACGTGCGGAAACAGGAACAGGCAAACCACTGCTGGTCAGCGAGATGTTGGCGCAAATACCGTCTGCTACCTATATTGAACGTGTTAGCATCCACGATGTACCAAATATTAATAAAACCAAAAAAGCTGTAAAAAAAGCGTTCCAAAACCAAATTGACGG